>DASYSS010000059.1 GCA_036003045.1 Gemmatimonadaceae bacterium | reverse complement strand
GCGCGTTCAAGATCACGTCGAACAGCTGGGAATACACGGGCGACGGCCACTCGCTCGCCTACCACGCCGGCGCCGCGCTCCAAGACATGGAGTTCGTGCAGTTCCACCCGACGGGCATGATCTGGCCGCCGAGCGTGCGCGGCATTCTCGTCACGGAGGGCGTGCGCGGCGAGGGCGGCGTGCTCAAGAATCGCGACGGCAAGCGATTCATGTTCGAGAATATTCCGGACAACTACAAGGCGCAGACGGCCGACACGCCCGAAGAGGGCTGGAAGTACACACAAGGCGACAAGAACTCGCGTCGTCCGCCGGAGCTGCTCACGCGCGACCACGTGGCGCGCATGATCGTGCGCGAGGTTCGCGAGGGGCGAGGGTCGCCCCACGGCGGCGTTTTCCTCGACATCGCGTGGATCAAGGAGAAGCTCCCGAACTCCGAGGAGCACATCAAGCGCAAGCTGCCGAGCATGTACCATCAGTTCATGCAGCTGGCCGGCGTGGACATCACGAAGGAAGTCATGGAGATCGGGCCGACGTGTCACTACATCATGGGCGGAATTCGCGTCGAGGGTGAAACGCAAATGTCCACCGTGCCGGGATTGTTCGCGGCGGGCGAGTGCGGCGCGGGACTGCACGGCGCGAACCGGCTCGGCGGCAACTCGTTGTCGGACCTGATCGTGTTCGGCAAGCGCGCCGGCGAGCACGCGGCCAAGTTCGCGAAGGCGAACGGCGGCGTCGCGATCGACAAGAGTCAGGTCGCGTCTGCCGAGCGCACCGCCCTCGCGCCGTTCGAGCGGAGCGGTGGCGGTGAAGGACCGTATCAAGTGCAGGAAGCGTTGCAGGAGATCATGCAGGACAACGTGAACATCGTGCGCGCGCAGGAGCAGATGGAGTTCGCGCTCAAGATGCTCGGCGATCTCAAGCAGCGAGCCGATCGGGTGCGCGTTCCCGGGAACCGCGAGTACAATCCGGGTTGGCACACGGCGCTCGACCTGAACAACCTGCTCACGGTGTCCGAGGCGATCACGCGCTGCGCGATCGAGCGAAAGGAGAGCCGCGGCGGCCACTTCCGCGACGACTATCCCGACAAGGATCCGGCGTACGCGACGTTCAACCTCGTCGTGCGAAAAGGTCGTGAGGGTCGGATGGAGCTTTCGCGCGAGCCGATCCCACCGATGCCCGACCACCTCAAGGCAGTGATCGAGGAGATGAAATAGATGGCGACGCCCCCACCCCCGGTTACGGAAACGAAGCCCAAGGACGCCTTTACCGCGGCGCAGGCGGCGCAGGACGCCGCGGCGAAGCACGACGTTCGCACGTTCAAGATCTGGCGCGGCGAAAAGGGAAAGGGCGACTTCGTCGAGTACAAACAGGACGTCGTCGAGGGGATGGTCGTGCTCGACGCCGTGCATGAGATCCAGGCGTCACAAGCGAACGACCTCGCCTGCCGCTGGAATTGCAAGGCGGGGAAATGCGGATCGTGCTCGGCCGAGATCAACGGCATGCCCAAGCTGATGTGCATGACGCGGCTGTCGGATCTCGACGCGACGAAGCCGGTGACGGTCGAGCCGATGCGCGCGTTCCCCCACGTGCGCGACCTCGTGACCGACGTGTCGTGGAACTTCGAGGTGAAAAAGAAGATCCAGCGGTTCACGCCGCGCCCGCCCGACGCGGCGGACGGCACGTGGCGGATGGATCAAAAGGACGTGGACCGCGTGCAGGAATTCCGGAAGTGCATCGAGTGCTTTCTGTGTCAGGACGTATGTCACGTCCTGCGCGATCACGCGAAGCACGACGAGTTCATCGGCCCGCGATTCCTCGTGTACGCCGCGGCGCTGGAGATGCATCCGCTCGACGTCGCCGACCGCGTGCCGGCGCTGCGCAAGGAGCACGGGATCGGCTACTGCAACATCACCAAGTGTTGCACGAGGGTCTGTCCCGAGCACATCACGATCACCGACAACGCGATCATTCCGCTCAAGGAGCGCGTGGTCGACGAGTTCTTCGATCCGATCGGGAAGCTGGTGAAGATCTATAGTAGGCGGCGACAGGGAACGTAGGGGCGGTCGCCGAGCGCGGTGTCGTTTGGCCGGAGGTGACTCGCATGGTCGGTAGCGCGCGCGGGCTACGCCGGTCTCCCGGATTCGCAATCACGGCGGTATCGGCGCTCGGACTCGGCATTGGCCTGGCCACCGCCGTACTCACCGCGGCCAACACGCTGCTCGTGAGGCGTCTCCCGGTCGCCGAGCAAGATCGCGTGGTGATGCTGTCGGGCGAATCGCGCGATCGGCGCGTGCAGAACTGGCCCTTGTCGTACGCTGACGCGAGCGAGTTCGCGAAACGCACGCGGTCGCTGTCCCGCGTCGCGTCTTTCGTCTTTCCGGGCGCTCTCAGTGTGCCGGTCGACGTCGGCGGAACGATGGACCGCTACGGTTGGGCGCTCGTGTCGGGCGACTTCTTTGATCTCCTGGGTGCGACGCCGATGCTCGGGCGCGCGCTGCGGCGCGAAGATGACGTTCCCGGAGCGCCGCACGTTCTCCTGCTGAGCTACCACGCATGGCAGGATCGCTTCGGCGGCACGCCGGACATCATCGGTCGCACGGTCCTGGTACCGGCGTACGACATGACGTTCAGGATCGTCGGGGTGATGCGACAGGGGCTCGATTTTCCCCGCGGCGTCGACGCGTGGAGCGCTGAACGCGCGACGGTTCCCGGCGGCGACATGGCGAACGTGCAGATGGATCTGGTGGGTCGTCTGGCGCCGACCGCCACAGCGGCGAGCGCGGGAGACGAATTGAGCGCATTCTTCGCCCAGTCTTCCGGATCGAAGCGCCTGCTGCTTGGCGAGGCGAGCCCGTTGTCTGAGCTCAGCATCGGCGACGTTCGCGCGGCGATCGTCGCGTTCGCGGCCGCGGTCGGGTTGCTGTTGTTGATCACCTGCATCGACGTCGCCAACCTGCTGCTGGTGCGCGGAGTCGGGCGGGCGAAGGAGATCGCGGTTCGCTCGGCGCTCGGCGCGAGCCGCGCGCGTCTCGTGATGCACCTGCTCGGCGAGTCGTCGCTGCTGGCGATCGGCGGCGGAATTCTCGGCGCGCTCGTGGCCGCCGGCGCTCTTCGCGTGTTCGTGGCACTGGCGCCGCCGGGGTTCCCGCGCATCGACGAGCTCCACATCGACGGAGCGGCGCTGGCGCTCAGCGCGTTGGTGACGATCGGCGCGATGCTCCTCTTCGCCATTGCTCCGGCGTTTCTCACGACCGGGGTCGACGCCGTCGAGGTCCTGCACTCTGGTCATCGTCATGGCGACAGCCGACGCGTTCGCCGGATTGCCGACGTGCTCGTCACCGGGCAAATCGTGCTCTCCGTCGTCGTGCTGTCGGCCGCGGCGCTCGTCGCGCGCAGCCTGATCAACCTCGAGCGAGCCGACCTGGCGCTCGATTCGTCGCGCGTGTTGATCGCGGAATTGTCGATTCGGTATCGAGAACCGGCATACGACACGGTGCCCAAGCAGCTCGCCGCGATCGAGCGACTGGTGCCGGCGATCGCGGCGAGCCCGGGGGTTCGTGCGGTGAGTCCGGTCGTGGCGCCTCCATTCTCGGTCGTCGCGTGGGACGGTGTTCCACGACGCGAGGGTCAAACGGTGGTGGACGCGAAGGGCAATCCGGTTCTCAACATGGAGCTCGTGGCGCCGTCGTATTTCGCGACGTTCGGAATTCCGATCCTGCGTGGGCGGGCGTTCACGGCCGACGACCGGCCGGGGGCCACGCGGGTGGTGATGCTCAGCGAGTCCGCGGCGCGCAGCTATTGGCCCGGGCAGAATCCGATCGGCCGGCGGTTGGCGCTGGGAACGGCGGCCGATTCGTTCTCGACCGTCGTCGGCATCGTGCCCGACACGCGCTACCGCGATCTGCGCGTTGCCCGCCCGACGATCTATTTCGCGCTCGCGCAATCGGCGTTTCCCTTCGTGCCGACATCGCTCGCCATCAGTACGACCGGCGATCCGACATCCATCATTCAGTCGCTGCGACGTGTGTTGCGGGAGACGACGCCGGGCATCTCGATCGTGCGGGCGGCTCCGTTCGATTCGTACACAACCGGGCCGCTCGCGCAGCCTCGTCTCGACGCGACGTTGCTGTTGGTGTTCGCCGGCGCCGCGCTCTTCTTGTCGGCGATCGGGTTGTTCGGCGTGCTCGCGACTTCGGTGCGGCAACGAACGCGCGAGATCGGGGTTCGACTGGCACTCGGCGCCTCACCGTCGGGTGTGGCGAGTCTGGTCCTCCGGCGTGCGCTGGTGATCGGCGGAATCGGCGTCGTCGCGGGGCTCACCGCGGTCGTCTGGACGAACCATTGGATCGCGTCGCTCCTGTTCGGCGTCAGTCCGACGGACACCCTGACTCTCGCGGTGGTTGCGGCGTTCGTGCTCGCGGTGGCCGTGCTTGCCAGCCTCGTTCCGGCGAGGCTCAGTGCGAGCGTCGATCCGATCGTCGCGCTGCGCGCGGAATGATCCGGTTTCGACTCGTCAGCTGATCCAGGTTCCGACGACGCTGACGAGGAACCAGAGCACGATCACGCTGGCGGACAACGCGGCGACTACGACGGCGGCGACCTCGACGGAGCGCCAACCCCACCGAGTGGATGACACACCGCTCGGCGCGGCGATCTCGCGATCACCGATTCCCCAGATGCCAAAGGCCGCGACGAGCAACGGCACCGCCGTGACCGGCCACCAGCGAAGCGTCCACTGCGGCCGAACGAGCGCGACGACGACGCAAGCGGCGACGGTGACGGGCAGGAGCGACGCGCAGGCGGCGAGCTGGGTGTCCGTCGCCCGACGGGCGAAACGACGCCAGAAGTCAGCGAGCGATGGCTCGTCGCGAGACACGCGCATACCGAGATATGACACGCCGCGCGGCAAGGAGCCAGATCGCTCGGGGCAGAACCCAAGAGTCTATCGGCGCCGCCCCTCGGCCGCGGAAAACCGATAAATGAAAATTCCGTATCCGACGCCCGGCGGGTCCGAGCTCCGCCCGGCCTGAAACGCGAACGATCTTCCGTCCGGGCTCACGACTGGATTTGCTGCCTTGTGGCCGTCGAAGTCGCCGAAGCGCGTCATGCGGACGAAATCGCGTCCATTCGCCGCGAGCGCGAGCCTCCAGATGTCGATGTACCGAAACGTTTGGTGCTCGGCGGATCCTTGATCGTGGCTGGATTCCACGAGCACGTACGCACCGTCCGGCGAAACGCCCTCGGCCTCGTTGTACTCATCGCCGATCTTGCGGTAGGTCGTCAGCGCGCCGGTGCGGAGGTCGACGCCCATGACGTCGGCCTTCTCGCCGTTCTCGCGATAGCAGGTGTAGATCAGCTGCGTGTCGTCGAACCGAAAGTTCTGCGCCTCGAGCGTGCAGTCCGGCGATCGCGCGCGGAGCACCTCGTGCTTGTTCACCAAGCGCGGAACGCGGCCACTCCCTCGTGAATCTTTTGGTCCAGAGGAACCGGCGCCGTCTTCGCGTCCGCGCGCATCACCCACATCTCCTCGTCGTGGTAGCGCGTGGTCACGATGTCCTCGAAGGCCCGCGCCGCGATGATGAGATAGTCGCCGTTGGGCAGATACTGGATTCGAAGGAGGCCGGCGTGCTTGAAGTGGCCGGAGAGAAGCCGCACGAGATGTGTCCGCAGGTCGATTTCGAACGCGTCACCGAAGCTCTTCCCGATGAATGCGATTTGTTTCCCGTCCGGCGACCAGGCCGGCCGTTCGCCGAACGCCGCGATCTGCCTGATGCTTGGCGGCAGATGGTCCTCGGGCGAACCGCCCCGGCGTTGTTGGGCCGGCGAGGGGACGGGAGTGAGCGAAACGCCCAACAAAGCGGCGAGCGCGAGCGGCGCTGTCATCCGGTTCATGACGGCCGATGATAGCGGTCCGCGCCTCCGGGCGTAACTTTTGAGTCTCGGGACCAAAGCCAAGCTCCCGCCCCTCTCCCGCATGGAACTCAAGCCGATCACCCGCGAAGGCATACCCGCCGCGCTGCAAAAGGCGGAGCGATACCGCCTGCTCAACGAGTCGTCGGCGGCTGAGAGTATCTGCCTCGACGTCCTCGCGATCGAGCCGAAAAACCAGGAAGCGTTGGTCTCGCTGCTGCTGTCGATCACCGATCAGTTCGCCGAAGACATGGCCGGCGGCGTACGGCGCGCGCGAGAAGTGCTGCCCCGTCTCGAGGACGAATACGAACGTCTCTACTACTCGGGGATCATTTGCGAACGGCGCGCGCGGGCGCAACTGCACCGCGGCGCGCTCGGCTCATCGGCGGTCGCGGCCGAGTGGTTCCGCGAAGCCATGACCTGGTACGAGAAAGCCGAGAAAATGCGTCCCGCCGGCAACGACGAGTCGATCCTCCGATGGAACACGTGTGCGCGAATGCTCGAGCAGCACGAGCGGCCGCGCGGACACTCGGAGTACGAGCCCGCCCTGGAAGACTGAGCCGCGCAATCTCTTGGGCTCTTTCCGCGTCTATCCGGATAGTCCGCGAAGCTTTTCTGCTGTTCAGAAGGTGACGGCCTTCGGCGTGTACGGGCGTTCGAGCTCGGTGATCTCTTCGGCGGTGAGCTTCACCTCGAGCGCGGCGAACGATTCCTCGAGATGCTCGAGCCGCGTAGCGCCGATGATCGGCGCGGTGACGTCGGGCTTGGACAGCACCCAGGCGAGCGCCACCTGCGCCATCGAGATGCCGCGCTTCTCCGCGATGTTCTCGACGACGTCCACGACCTCCCAATCGGCGTTCGCGTAGAGCCGGTCCGCGTGCACGTCGGTGTCGGAGCGGACGGTCGAGCCTTTGGTCTTCGCGCGAGGACGCGTGAGGACGCCACGGGCCAGCGGCGACCACGGAATGAGACCGAGTCCCTCCGCATGACACGCCGGAATCATCTCTCGCTCTTCTTCGCGATACAGGAGGTTGTATTGCGGTTGCACCGAAACGAATCGCGCCCACCCGTTGCGTTCGGAGATGCTGAGCGCGCGCATCAACTCCCAGGCGTATCCCGAGCTGGCCCCGATGTAGCGCACCTTGCCTTGGTGCACGAGGTGTTGGAGCGCGCCGAGTGTTTCCTCGATCGGCGCGATGTGGTCGAAGCGATGAATCTGGTATAGATCGATCGTCTCGACGCCGAGCCGCCGGAGGCTCGCCTCGCACGACTGCACGACGTGTTTGCGCGAAAGGCCCTTCATGTTCGGCGCGTCGCCCATCGGCCAGAACACCTTGGTCGCGATCACGATCTCGTCGGGGTTTGCCATCGCGCGAAGCGCGCGCCCGGTGACTTCCTCGCTCATGCCGAGCGAGTACATGTCGGCCGTGTCGAAGAAGTTGATCCCTTTCTCGAGCGCCAGTCGGATGAACGGTTGCGCCTCGCCTTCGTCGAGCACCCACGTGCGCCAACGCGGGTCGCCGTAGGTCATGCAGCCGAGGCAAAGACGGGAGACCGTGAGGCCGGTGTTGCCAAGCGTCGTGTATTGCATTCGCCGTGTTGAATTGAGAGACCCGAAAACCGCGGCGCAAAAGTAGCTCGCCGAGGCGCAACCTTCACGCCCGTCGCCGCAAAGAGTCGAACCCTCAGGCTCGGTCAGCCGGGCGACGCGAGGAGAAGGAGGACGGCGGCGACGCGGCTCCGGGCCAGGCCATGCCCTCGCGCCCCCGGCCGCGCGTGCAGCTCCCCGAACGCCGCGATCGACCGGAGCCACGCTTCGTCAGGCAGGTCGGACGCGACGAGGGAGTCGAGCACGCGCTCCGCTCCTTCGGCGAGAGGCGCGACCGCCGCCGACCGCGCGGCGTGTGCGAGCGGCGCCAGGATGGCGCGCCGATGGCGTGGCGCGCGGGACAGTGCTCGAGACACGCGGGCAAGAGCGACGCGCCGGCTGCGCGAGGCGCCGATTGCGGGAAGCTCGACGGCCGACGCGCCGAATCGCGCGTCGAGCCAGGAGTTCACGCGATGGAGGACCGCTTCGACCAGAGCATCGCTGACCACGACGCTTGACCCAAGAGCCGCGGTCAACGCGGCGAGCATGGTCGCGGGTGACGCGTCGAACCCCGCGCCGACGTCGGCGATCAGCGTCGCGTCGCCAGGTTGGACCAGGAGCGCGATGGAGCCGGTTCGGTCGCTCGTGACGGCTGCGACGAGCGGCAACGCCGAGTCCTCGCGCGCGGGCGCCGGACTCTCACGCGAATCGAGCCAGGAACGGAGCCGCTCCCGGACGTCGCTGGCGGTTTCGGCGGCGCCGCGATTCACGATCGAGAGCGGAATGGGCGAAGGGAGAATGTGTCCGGCCACGCCGACAGTGCGTTGCGCGATGCGCAGCTTGTCGCGCAGGCGCTCGTCGATGCGCAGCAGGCGCTCCGCCGATGCCGGCGGAGCGACCGAATAGACCGTGACGACGTCGTGGCGCGAACCGAGCCGGCGCACGCGGCCGACGCGCTGGTCGAGCCGCGCGGGGTTCCAGGGATAGTCGAGATGCACCACTACCGACGCCTCCTGCAGATTCAGTCCTTCGCTCAAGACGTCGGTGGTGATGAGCAGGTCGATGCGCTCGGCGCGCGGCGTTTCTCGGCCTCCGCGCCGTGGCGTGAACTGCTCGAGCACCGACGCCCGCGTCAGTCGGCCGCCGGCAACGCGCGCGCCGGACGCCGTGAGCGCGGCGACACCGGCGTCGTGCGCGAGCCTGGCCCACAGGGCACGAACCGTTTCGGCATAATGACAGAACGCGATGATTCGCTCGCCGGGGTGTCGGCGTCGGAGCTCTCGCACGGCCGTCGCGCGATCGTCATCCGGGTCCGGACCGCGACGAAGGCGTTCGAGGAGAGCCGCGATCGAGGACTGGTGTGCACGAACCGCGTCAAGCAGCTCGCCGGTTTCATCGTCGTCGGCGCCGGCCGCCGCGATGATTTCGGGAAACGCGAGCTGTACCGCTTCGCCCGACCACGTCCACGCCGCCAACTCGGCGCGAGTCGGATAGCGCCCGGTCTCGAGGGTGCTCACCAGAGCAACGCCGCGCGCCAATCGTCGCTCGAGGGCCGCGACCAGCGCCGCGCGACTGGATGTCCACTGATGTACGAGGCCGTACAAGAGAAGCGCCGCGGCGGTCGACTCGTCCTTGGCGGGAATGGGTGGCCGAAGGGCCAGCAACCCGTCGATGCAGTCATCCTCTGCGGCAAGCGAAACGACGTGCGGGCCCGACAATCGCGGCACCCCGTGCCTGTCATTCCCTGCGTCGGCGCCGCGCACGACATGGTTCGCGATGTCGGCGTCGTTGAGCGACCAGGCGGCGCGGCCGAGGTACAACGCGATTTGCGCGACGAGATCGGACCGAGAGTTCTGCACCGGAGTCGCGGAAACCAGAAGGACGCGCGAGCGAGCGCAGAGTGCCGCGACGGACGCATACCGCCCGGTCGCCGGATTTCGAAGACGATGCGATTCGTCCACGATGACGAGATCCGGATCATCGCTGGGTACGGCGCCGCGGCTCAGCGCCTCGTGCGTGATCCACGTGGCGTCGCGACGGCAGTCGCGAAGCGCGGCAGTCCACATCTCGCGAAGCGATGCCGGGATCGCAACGATGACGCGCCGCGCGTCGAGTCGATCTGCGACGGCGAGCGCCGTGTACGTCTTACCGAGTCCAACCGGCTCGGCGAGCATCGCACCGCCGTTGCGTTCGATCATCGCGACGAGACGCTCGGCGGCGTCGACTTGGTGCGGCCTGAGTTCGATGCGTCCGAGCACGTTGCGGCCGACGTTCGACCGTTCGCCGAGCGTGGTAGTCGCGATGAGCCGACGAACGTCGTCGGGCGAGGCGAGCCGGAATCCGCTCATCCTCCCATCCACGCGATCATTGCCGCCATCTCTCGCCGATCCGCGCCGTATGCCGCGAGCGCCGCATCGAGCAATTCCTGATCGCTCGGCGCCTTGCCTCGCGCTCCGGCCTCGCCGAGCGGACCAAGAACATCGCGCGCGCGATTCCAATCACTCGGCACCGGGAGGAGCGACATCGTCCAGCCGAGATAACGTCGATAGCCACCGCGTGCGGGCTCGGCGAGCGAGTCGAGCCACGCGCGGGCGAGCGGTCCGTTCAGCAGCGCCGCCAACGCGAACGCGTCGCGCGCGTCGCGGCATCGCGACACGTAGCAGGTGTTGAGCGGCACGCGCGGGTCACCCGCGAGCAATACCGACGCGCGCGGCTCGCGCCCGACGTCGCCCCAAACGACGCGAGGGCGGTCGGCCGCCGCGGCTTCGGTGCGGAAGAGCGACCACCATTGCGGTTTCTCTCTCGCGTCGGCGCGCGCGGCGAGTTGGCGCCGCCAACCCGACATCCAGCGCGAGGTGCGCAACGGCAACGAGCGCAGCGCGCCGCCGAACGCATCATGCGTCCAGATGATCGCGTCGGTGGACGGCGGAACCGACCAGCGGCGCAGACTCTCGCCCCTCAAGAGCGGACGGAGCATGGCGCGCTCGATCGTGGTCCGCTTGCGATCCAGCGTCAGCACGTCGACGAGGTCGTCATCGACGCCGAGGATCTCGACGACGAACGCCGCGTTGAAACCGCATTTCACGCCGAGACGAGGCCGGCCGAGCTCCGATTCGGTGAGCGGACGGCCGAGCCCGCGCAGGAGGTCGAAGCCGCGGCGAGCATCGGGAGGCAGCAGAATCCACGGCGAACCGCGGCTCGCGTCGAAGGGAAGGTGCTTTGCCGGCACGCTCCACGCGAGCGCGCACGACGCGGTGTCGTGCACCGACGCGTCGAGGACCGGTGATCGCACGGCGTGATCGCGCGTTCGCCGTCGCGCCACGATCAGCGACGGATACACGGCGGCGTCGAAGGTCGTGGACGCGCGTGAATGGTCTTCGAGGCGGACGAGCTGGGTGTCGTCGGCGAGTAGTCGTCGCACGCCGCCCCCGGCGAGCGAACGCCAAAGCTTGACCGGAAGGAGGAGCGCCATCGTTCCGCCCGGCGACAACAGGTCGAGCGATCGCTCGACGAACAGGGCCGCGAGGTCGACCTGAGCGGCGAATCCGCGCCCCGCGCCCGCGGCATTCGCGCCCGGCTCCCACGCCGCCGCGCGCGCAACCTGGAAATCGCGGCGATACGCCTTTCGTTGTGACTCCGGCACCCGATGCACGCGAACCCACGGCGGATTGCCGACGACGACACCGAAGCCGCCGCGAGCCGCGACGTCGGGAAAGTGCGTGCGGAAGCCGAACGGCAGCGCGCCGCCGTCGGCGATTCGCCGTCGAAGCACGCGAAGCGCACGCGCGGTCGAGCGCAACCCGGCCGCGGCCAATCGCTCGTCGCGCGACGGACGATAGCGATCGCCGAAGAGGTCGCGGCCTCTCCGTGCGACGAGCGCGTCGCGCCGTTTCGCCGCGACCGCGCGCAGATCGTCGCCGATCGTCTCGATCGCGTATACGCGCTCGGCGCGCTCCAGACGACGAAGAGCAGTCGCCTTGCGTCGCCCGGTTGCACGCGCGTATCGCTCGCGGAGCGCATGTAGCTCGCCGGCGTCTCGGCTGGCCAAGTCCGACGACCCGAATGCTCGGCCCAACAGCGCGTCGCCGACGCGAACGTTGCGATCCAGATTCGGCAGCGGCGTCACCGCGAGCGGATCGGCGACCTCGCTCTCGATCACGACCGACAGCCAGAGTCGCAGCTCGCAGAGCCAGACGGCCGTCGGGTTGACGTCCACGCCGAAGATCGAGCGCGTGAGCACTTCGCGGCGAATCGTGCTCACGTCGCGGCCGTCGCCAAGCGAGGAGCGCAGCGACGCAATCCGCTCGAGCGCGTGCACGAGAAACGCGCCGGATCCGCACGCGGGATCGAGAACCGTAAGCCGCTCGATCGACTCGAGCACGGCGCGCGCGCGCGCGTCAGCCAGCGGTTCGCCGGCGAGCGCGCGTTGTCCGTCGTCATCCAACGCCGACGCGAGCGCCGACGTCGAAACTCGTTCGACGAGAGAGAAGGGCGTGAAGAAGGCGCCCGTGCGGCGACGCTCTCCTGGAGCCATGAGCGATTCGAATGCGCGGCCGAGCATCTCGGGATCGACCGCGGCCTCGGTCCAGGTGGAGGTCTCTTCGCGCGCCGTGAATCGGTATTGTCCGAAAACGTCGAAGAGCAGCGTGCCGTACGCGTCGTCGGAAAACGACAAGCCCCGCAGCCGCCGCTCGACGCCGGTCTTGGCGAAGAGGCCGCCGTTCAGAAACGGAACGCGGCCGAACGCCCGCGCCGTGCGCGCTCGTCGCCTGAACGGTGTGTTGAGGGTACCGAAAAAGAGCGGGCGGAGCACTCGCTCGTGGAAGCGTCCGCCGTCCGCCGCGCATCGGTCGAAGTGTCGCACGAGAAACCCGCGATCGCCGTCGAGCCATCCCTTGGCTTCGAGAAACGCGAGGAACACGAGTCGCGAGGCGTCGAGCAACGCTGCCTCGTGGCGTTCCATCCGTGGTCCGATCGACGACGAGTCAGCGAGCGCCGATACCGCGCGCTCCAACGCCTGATAGAAGCGGGCGGTGAGCGAGTCGCGTCCCAGGATCTCCACCCATCGCATGTGCGTGAGCACGTCGCGTTCGCCGGCCGCGACCGAGAGAGCGCGCAGCGTTTCGGCGTCGCTGTCGACCGGCCGACGGCGATTCACGACGACGGCCGCGACGCGTGGTGGCCGTCGCTCATTCGACCAAGCAGCGATGACGACTTCACCATGCGCGCGTTGCGTCGCGACGAGCACCCAGAGCGCGTGAGCCGCGCGCGTGGCGAGGCGGCCGGCGTACCGAGGGAGGACTTCGCGGATCGCGGCGTCGTCTCGCACCGTGAGGAGAAGCGCGCGAAGGGCGCCGCGGCCGGTCGCCACGCTCGCCTCGACGACGGCATCGTCGAGCCCCAGTGCGCGCTGGGTCTCTTTGTCGAGTGGCGCGGGATCGCCGTCGCAACCGATCGAACGCGCGATCGCCGCGATGCCGGCCGCGGAATCAGCCGAGGCGAGAAGCTCGGCGGCGGCGTGAAGCGATGCGACGGGCACGCGCCGACGCTAGCGCTCGACGCTCGCCGCTGCGCGATCACGCCATTGCGGAACTCCTCAATTCGATTGCGTGGGATCAGCGCGCGACGTATTCGCGCGCTTTCCACTCCACTCGACGTCCTCGGCGCAGTGCGCTCCCCGTGATCAACAAGAGCACGAGCGAGCCGAGCGGATAGAGCGGCGCATACCACAACGGCTGGTTGAACCACGCGTACAACAGCGCCCAATACCCGACGCTCACGAGGTACACGATCGCCGACCACGCGAGCCACGCGCCGGACAGCACGCCGGCGGCGCAGAGGAGGAGAACGAGCGGCGGCACGAGCGCGGAAATCGGCATCAGCGGCAGGATCACCGGATACAGCGCGCGCCCGACGCGCCCGCCAAGTGCAGCGTGACGGCCGCTGGCGTAAATGTTCTTGCGCCAGCCGGACACGGCCTCGCGATAGCCGGAATACATGTGCGTGGAGAGCTGGTGGCGGCCCATGACGAGCGCGATGCGCCGGCCGCCGCGCACCCACTCCTGCGCCATCGCCATGTCCTCGGCGACCAAGTCGCGAACGAGCTCGTGGCCGCCCATCGCGTAGTACGTTCCCCGTCGCACGAGAATGTATTGGCCGTTCGCGATCGCGTCCGTCGGGCGTTTCGCCTGGCTCACGTGCTCCGTCCCGCCGTAGCGAACGGACAGAAGGGCGAAGAGCTGCGGCTGGATGATCCGCTCCCAGAACCCGCGCATCTCCTGCGCGCCGGCGACGGTAATCAGGTCGGCATGGCGCGCGCGCAGCTCGTTCACCGAGCGCGAGAGCAAATCGGGCGCGTGCATGGTGTCGGCGTCGGTGAAGCAGAGCAGCGACCCACTCGCTACCCGGGCTCCGCTCGCGCACGCCCACTGCTTGCCGAACCAACCCGTCGGCAGGTCCGGCGCCTGAATGACCGCGAGACGAGCATCGCTCGCCGCGATCTCGCGCGCGATGTCGCCCGTGCCGTCGCTCGAATGGTCGTCGACGACGATGATCTCGACGTTCGGATAGGTCGTCGACAACACGGAGCGAACGCAGCGCTCGATGTTGCGCGCTTCGTTGCGCGCGGGGATGATCACGGACACGAGCGGAGCGTTGGGACTGATCTCCGACGTTGTGTCGTCGAGCGACCGCGATTTCAGGGAGCGCACGATCACGACGATCGGCGGGACGATCCACGGCAGCGACCAGAGCAGCCCCGTCGTGAGCGCGCTCAAGACGCCAGCGCGGCCTCGCGTACGGGCTCGGCGCGACGCGCGACGATCGTCGCGGCCGCGAGCTGGCCGGTCACGTTCGCTGTCGTGCGAAAGATGTCCGGAATCGTGTCGACGCCGAGCAGGATGCCGAGCCCTTCGATCGGCAGGCCGATGCTCGCCAGCACGGGAGCCATGACGATGATCGAGCCGCCGGGGATTCCCGGAATGCTGAAGCTCGTCAGCACCGCGGTGACGACGACCGTTCCGAGCTGCGCGGGAGACATCGCGACGCCGTACAGCTTGGCGAGAAACACGGTCCCCACCGTCAAGCCGAATGGCGCGCCGATGCGGAACATCGCCGTCGCGAACGGCAGGAAGAACCCGCTGATCTCGTCGGACATGCCAAGCCGGGTTCGCGCCGAGTCGATCAGCGCGGGGAGCGCGGCGAGCGACGAACGCGACGAGAATGCGACCGCCTGCGCGGGAAGCGCGGCGCGAATGAACTGTCGCGCCGGCACGCGGCCGCTCACCACCGCCGCCGGCACGAGGAAGAACACGATGAGCGCGACGGCGCCCACCGACACGACGGTCACGTAGACCGCCAGCGCCCCGACGGCGGCAAGCCCCAATCGCGCGACGAGCGGCAACGCGAGCGCGAACACGCCGATCGGTGCGACGACGAGCAGCCATCGCACGAGGACCAGCATCGATTCGGCGATCGCGCGAAAAACGGTCACGACCGCGTTCCGCGCCGTCGCTTCGACCGCGCCCAGCGCAAGACCGAGCGCGAGCGCGAAGATGATGAGCGGAAGCATCGCGCCGTCTACCGCGGCCGCGATCGCGTTGGATGGCACGAGCGACACGAGCCACGCAGCCGGTCCCTGGATCGCCGCGGCGCCCGCCGCGACGCTGTTCGCCGTCGGCGACGCAGCGCGCAGGCGCGCCACCGCGGCGGGATCGAGCTGAAGGTTCGCGACGATCGGCGGCGTCACGAGCGCGGCAAGTCCGGCCGACAGTGTGAGCAAAATGACGAAGACGAGAACCCCGCGGCCGCCGACCCGCGCCAACATCGCGCGGTCCTCAGTCGATGCGACCCCGACGATGAGGCTCGACACGACGAGCGGCACGACCGTCATGCGGATCGCATTCACGAACAGCGTTCCGAACGGCTCCACGACGGCAACGATCGAGCGCGACAGCCCCGCGTCGATCTGACTGAGCGCGATGCCTGCCGCGATTCCGGCGCCGAGTGCCAGGAGGACACGCGTCGAGAGAGACACGCGCAGAACTTACCGCCGCGCACTCCGCACGACGAACCGGTTGGAACACGGACAAAAAAGGGCCGCGAGCGGTGGCGACCGCTCGCGGCCCGTAAGGACCCGACCGACGATCCAATGAATAGAGCAGCCTATCGATTGCTCTCTGAGCCGGGGTTGCCCGAGCCAGGCTTCTGCGTCGAGCCGCTCCCGCCCGCGCCCGTACCGGACGACGGGTTCTTGCCCTGCGAGCCGCCCGAGCCCGAGCCGCCCATTCCTCCGCCGCTGCTCGAGGAGCCGCCCATGCCACCGCCGCTGCTCCCGCCGCTGGGGTTTCCACTCATTCCGCCGCCGGACTTGGAGCCACCGGACGGATTCGAGCTGCCCGATCCGCTCGAGCTCCCCGCACCTCCCGAACTGCCTGACTTACTCGGATTGTTTGGATCGTTGCTTCGGTCGTTATCGCGGTCCGCCATGGTCCTTCCTCCATCATGAAGTCCATGCCGGGCACCGATGCGCCCGGCGAGTGTGACTTGCGTCTCGCAGCATCGGTGCCATGTACGACCAAAGACATCGAGTGACGAGGCCGACGACGAGTTGACGAGTTCGCCTGCACATGCGTACGTCCTGCAATGCGTTTTCCGCCACTTCTCGGCGCTGGCGCGCGTGTCGCGCTCGTCGCACCCTCGGGTCCGCTTCGCGGCGCTGCCGATCTCGAGCGCGCAATGGAGAACGCGCGCTCATTCGGCTGGGAGCCTGTGCCCGGTGCACACGTGCTCGAGCGCGACGGATATTTGGCCGGCAATGACGCGAATCGTTTGGCCGACTTCGCCGCCGCCGCGTCGAACGACGCGATCGACGGCGTGTGGTGCATCCGTGGCGGCTACGGCGCGATGAGACTGCTCGACGCGATCGATTACGACGTGTGGCGGTGGAAACCGAAAGCGTTGATCGGCTACTCCGACATCACCGCGCTCCACGGCGCGATCGGCGCGCGCGCGGATCTCGTCACGTATCACGGCCCGACGGCGCGCGCTGAGCTGACCGAGTTGACGCGCCGCTCGCTCCGGGCGGCCGTGTCGACCGGCGACACGCCGTACGTCGTGCGCCACGACGAGACAGTCACCGTGCGCGGCGGGTGCGCGCGCGGGCGTCTTGTCGGCGGCAATCTGGCGCTCGTCGCGTCGCTCGCGGGAACGCCATACGCGCTCAACCTCGACCGCGCGATCCTCGTGCTCGAGGACGTGAACGAGGCCGTCTATCGAATCGATCGCATGCTCGTGCAGCTCGCATTGTCCGGAGCGCTGGCGCGCTGTGCCGGAATCGTCTTCGGCCGCTTCACGGAGATTCCGGCGGACGCGGGCGAGGTGGAGCAGTCACTACCCCTCGAGCGCATATTGCAGGAGGTCGCCGACCGCTTTCGCGTGCCATGCGTCGCGAACGCGCCGTTCGGCCATGTCGACGATCAGTTCACGCTGCCGCTGGGGGCGACCGCGGTCCTCGACGCCGACCAGCGAACTATTGTCATCGAACGATAAGGCACGCCGATGAAGACCTATCCGGAGCTGATGGCGGAGGCGAAAGGGCGCACCCGCGAAGTCACGCCGCGCCAAGTGCTCGACATGCAGGCGCGGGGCGAGCCCGTGGTCCTCGTCGACATCCGCGAGATTCAGGAAGTGAACGCCGCGAAGATTCCCGGGTCGGTTCACGTCCCACGCAGCCACCTCGAGAGCCGCATCGAAGCGCAGGTCGCGCGTGACGCGAACGTGGTCCTCTATTGCTCGTCGGGCAGCCGCTCGGTCCTCTCCACCGATACGCTCCAGACCATGGGCTACTCGACCGTGGCATCGATGGCGGGAGGCATTCGCGCGTGGGCCGACGCCGGCGGCGAGGTGGAATGACCGGTGTCGTCGCTGGACGAGTTTCTCGAACGCCCTGACGTCGCGCGCATAGCGCGCCGCCTCGCCGAGCGAACACCGGTCGCGGTCGAGACGACCGGGAGCGAGCGCTACGCGGCGATCGCCCTGACGCTCCGACCATCGGCGGACGGCGAGCCGGAGCTCCTCATGATCCGCCGCGCCGAATTCGAGGGCGATCCGTGGAGCGGGCACATCGCCTGTCCCGGCGGCCGCATGGACCCGAGCGACATCGATCTCGCGCACACCGCGATGCGCGAGACGCTCGAAGAGACCGGCGTCGACCTCGCGCGCGATGGCCGCGTGCTCGGCGCGCTCGACGATGTCGCGCCGCGCACGCCCGCGCTGCCGCCGCTCGTCATCCGCCCGTTCGTCGCCGTCGTGAGCCGCGACGCCGTGACCACGCCGAGCGACGAGGTCGCCGAAGCGTTCTGGGTTCCACTCTCCGCGTTCCTCCACGGACCGTCATGGGGGCGAGCCTCGGTGCCGATTCGCGGCGTCGGCTCGAGAGAAGTGGAGGTGTTCCGCTACGGTCAGTTCGTCGTGTGGGGACTCACGCATCGAGCGCTGACGCAGTTTTTGGAGCTCGCCAGAGACTAGCGGCCGTTGGGTGGTCCGAACTCGCGACGATGTCGCGCCAGTCTTGCTATGTCCTTCGGCAAGAAAACTCGACGCAGACGACGCAGATTGAAAGGCAATCCCGCAGATACAGAGCGCGTGAAAAGCACATCGCGTCGTTGATCCGCGGCATTGTAGTTCCAGTCTGCGTCATCTGCGTGGAAATTTACTGGGCCTTCGCCGTAGCTCTCTCACCACAGGGAGTCCTGTGAAAACGAGAAGGACCCAGCACCAGTGGCGCGGGGTCCTAGGTCTCGCTCGAGCCGCCGAAAACCTCAGCGAATGAAGGTCGACGTCGTTACCAGCGGAACGCCTCGATTCCGGCGCGAACGGTTCTCGGCAACCCGATCGAGTACACGAACGGACTCGCCGCCGTGCCCGACCCGGCGATGTTCACCTGGTACTTCGCGTCGCCGATGTTCTCGACCGACACGAAGCCGCGCAGCCCGGGAACCAGCTCGCGCTGAATGTTCGCGTCCACGACGGTGAACGGCGCGAGGCCGATGCCGCCGAGCGTCGTCGTGCGACCCTCGTGACGCCACATCAGTGTCCAGTCGCCCAACTGGTTGGAGCTGTACGTTGCGCGGATCGTCTGGCGCGGTGACGGCACGCGGTTGATGTGCGGCTTCGTCGCATCGGTCGCGGTCGCGGGCAGTCCGCTCTGCTGGCGGTCGTCGTCGTAGTTCACGCCGGCGCTGATGAACAGTTCGTGGACCGGTCGCACCGCGATGTACGCCTCGCCGCCCTGGCTGCGCTCGGCGTTCACGTTCTGACGAACGCGGCAGGTTGCGATCGCGCCGCACTCCGCCGGCTTGTTCGCCGTGAGCGTGACCGGAACGTTGAAATCGTTGTACTCGGCGACATAGTAGGTGCCCTTCGCCTGAATCCAATCGACCGGCTGCCAGTCGAAGCCGACTTCGCGGCCGAGCGCCGTCTCGGCGCCAAGGTCGGGATTCGGCACGGTGATCGACGTCGGCGACACCTGCTTGCGATACAGTTCGGCGAGGTTCGGTGCGCGGAACGCCTTGTAGACCGCGGCGTGCAGCGAGAACGACGACACGACCTGATAACGCGCGCCGAGGCGCGGCGAGAACGCCGTCTTCGACCGGTCCTGATACGTCGTCTGCGTACCACCGGTGAGGAACGAGCGGCCGTCGTCGTTGTTCCACTGGTCGACGCGTCCGCTCAGCTCGATGCGCAGCGGGGAGATCGGCGCGGCGATCGCTTGGAGGAACGCGCCGCTCAAGCTCTGATTGCCGCCGGACGAGATTTGCCGCGCGATCGACCCGCACGTCGCGGCGGTCGGACATCCGGTCGTGTTGTAGTCGGTCTCGTTGTAGTCGCCCTGATAATGGCGATAGTCGGCGCCGGCGCTGAACGATTCGAGGCCAATCAAGCCCGTGCGCGTCCACAGCGCCGACGCGCCCCAATCGTGGCTCGGGATCTGCGCATCGGCGCTCGAATCCTCCGCGTTGCGAAGCGTCGCCGAGCGAATCGTCGTGGCGCGCTGGTTCTCGATCTGCCGCCCGTCCCAACCGCGGATCGCCAGCGTGCCGCCGCCGAAGCCCTGGCCGTTCACGCCGAAGTCAGCGTCGCGCTGGTCCCGGTTGCCGGCGCTCAGCGGCGTGCCGAGTCCGCGAGAGTCACCGAAGAAGTGTCCGGTGGCGAAGGCGCTCCACTGCGACGACGGCGCGTAGTTCAGCCGCGCGTAGCCGTTTCGCGTGATCGACGTCGACGCGACGTCGATCGGGCCGACGGCGCCGTTGAGGCCGATGAGCTTGTAGCCGCCGCCTTCCTGATAGTCACCGTTGACGTCGACGCTGAATCCGGATCCGAGTGGGACGCCGGCGCCCAGGTAGGCGTGCCGCGCCGAGCGGCTGCCGCCGTCGGCTTGAAGGTCCATCGAGCCCGGCGACATCGGCCGGCCGAAGAACGAGATCACGCCGCCCATCGCGCCGTTGCCGTACAGATTCGACGTGCCGCCTTCGAGCACTTCGACGTGATCGATCATCGCTTTCGGCACGCGTCCCCAGTCGATCCATTCACCCCACGCGTCGTTGACGGGAATCCCGTCGAACAACACGGCGGTGCGGCCCTCGTCGACGCCGCGGATCGAGACGATTTGCGCGGTGCCGCCGACCAGGCTGCTGGTGCGCGGCAGCTCGACAGCGGGAATCTCACGCAGCATGTCCTGCGCTTCGCGCGCGGGCGTCTGACGCACCTGTTCCGACGTGAGCACGTTCACCGTCGCCGTGACCTTGCTCGCCTCCACGGCGGTGCGGGTCGCCGACACGATCACGCTCGACAGGAGCAGCGAGCCTTCCTTCAGCGACACTTCGTGCGACACCGTGCCGGTCGCCGGAACGGCGACTGATCCGCTGTCCGGCGCGCGGCCAATCGCCGTCGTGGTGACGACGTAGGTGCCGGCGGGCAGGTTGCGCAGAACGTATGCGCCCTTTTGGTCGGTCGTCGCGATGCGCTGCGGGTTCGCGACGCTCACGGTGGCGCCGGAAATAGGCGAGTGCGTGTCGGCGCGAGTGACCGTCCCGCGAATCGAACCTTGGGCGGCCGCGGTTGAACCACTGAGCGCAACCGCCGCGGTCGCGACAAAAGAGCAACAGAACCACGGTGTTCTGACACGTCTGCTGAGCATGCGGATCTCGCCTGAGCGTCTCGAATTTGACGGTGTCGGGCCCTCACGGTTCAACGGCGCCACGACGCGAAATAGCTGGACCAGCCTGGCGAATCATGAATAATTCATGAACGCCAGTTTACCCCTGGGGCGGCGGGCCGGCAAGGGCATCAGCCCTCGACGGACGCCTCGGCCTCGAGGGGCAGCGTGAGGCGAAACTCGGTGTGGCCGGGACGCGACTCGACCAGTTCCAACCGGCCATCGTGCAGCTCGGCGATGCGGCGTGCGATCGCGAGGCCCAGCCCCGACCCGCTCGTCACGGACGACTCGGGATCCGCCGCGCCGGCGGTCCGTTGATCCGCGCCGGAGCGCGAGGCGTCGGCGCGGAAAAACCGCTCGAACACGCGCGGCTGGTCGTCGGCTGGAATGCCGCCGCCGGCGTCGATGACGCGGACGGTGGACGCGCCGTCCGCGCGCGCCATCTCGATGCGGACCGTGCTCCCCTCCGGCGAGTGTTTGATCGCGTTGTCCAGCAGGTTCTGGAGAAGTCGGCCGATCAGGTCGGCGTCGGCGTAAATCGGCGCGTCGACGACGGCTCCCACTGCCACGCGGAGCCGCCGGCTCTCGGCGAGTAGTCGCACGCCACGCGCGACGTCGTGCACGATCTCCTCGAGATACACGTGCCCGCGGTGCTCGACGGCCACGCCCGTGTCGGCGCGCGCGAGCAGCAACAGATCGTCGACGATGCGCGACATCCGCCGCGCCGCACCCTGGACGACGCCGAGCGACGCGCGGTAGTCGCTCTCGGGGCGCCGCGGTTGTGCGAGCGTGACGTCGGCCTCGGTGCGCACGATCGCCGCGGGCGTCCGCAGTTCGTGCGACGCATCCGCCATGAATCGCTGCTGCTGGATGAACGACGCTTCGAGACGATCGAGCAGGCCGTTCACGACGCGCGCCAGCCCCGCCAGCTCTTCGCCGCCCGCCACCGGCAGGCGATCTTGGAGATTCGCCGCGCTGATCTCCGCCGCGCGCGCCGCCATCGCCGACAGCGGCACGAGATTTCTCGTCGCGAGGAAATACCCGCCCGTGATCGCGCCGACGAGGAGCAGAGGCACCGCGAACACGAGAATCTCACGCAGGCGCGCGAGCACCGCCTCCGTGTCGCGCAGCGAGTAGGCCCCGGTGAGCACGAAGCGCTCATTGTCGATCGTGAGCGGACGGCCGCTCACGAAGTAGTCACCGCGGGCCGTCGTCACGGTGGCGGACACCGGCCTCGCCGCGTCGTGGCCGCGAATCGCCGCGGCCACGCGGTCGCTGAGTACGTCGCGCGAGACCCCGTCCGCGCCGTGGTCGGCGTCCGGGGGGGCCGCGCTCATTTCGCTTTCCGGCGACGTCGCGACGAGGGTGCCCGCGCCGTCGAGCACGGCAATTCGCAGATCCTGGAAACGAACCTCGTTGACGGTCGTGCGAATCGCGATCAGGGGCGACAGCGCCGCGCGTCGCTCGGCGACGACTTCGCGGGAGAACGCGCTCAGCGCGTCGCCGATGAACTGGTCGGTCCTGCTGTGCAGCATCCGGGCGAACAACAGGTAGAAACCCAGCGCGAGCGCGATGAGTGGCACGCCGAGCAAGACGGAGTACCAGAGCGTGAGACGCGCGCGAAGTGTGGACGGCCAGGGGAATACGAGGGGAGGGGGGGCCACGTTCTTTCTCGTTCGCTAGCCGCGCTCGCGCGACGTCTTGGCACGTGCATTCACGACGGGGGCAGCCGTCGCGACGCGTCGCGACGAGGGCGCATCCAGCATGAACCCCGTTCCCCGGATCGTCTTGAACAGCGCGACTTTTTCGCCTTCGTCGATCTTGCGGCGCAAACGACTCGCGTAGACGTCGATGATGTTCGAGTAGGTGTTCTGCGCGTCGTCCCAGACGTGCTCCATCAGTTCGGCGCGGTCGATCACTCGCCCCGCGTTTCGCGCCAGGTGGAGCAGAAACGCGAACTCTTTCCCGGTGAGCGCGATCTCGCGACGATTTCGCCGCACGCTCCGCCGCAGCGTGTCGATCACCAGATCGCCCACCTCGACGGTCGCGGACGCGACCGGGCCGCGGCGGCGAGTCAGCGCGCGCAGACGCGCCAGGAGCTCGCCGAAGTCGAACGGCTTCGTGAGATAGTCGTCCGCGCCCGCGTCGAGCCCTTCGATGCGGCTGTCCACGCCGTCGAGCGCCGTGAGAATCAAAATGGGGACGGCGTTCCCGCTCTGGCGAAGCCCGGAGCAGACCGCGACGCCGCTTTTACCCGGGAGCAGCACGTCGAGGATCACCGCGTCGTAGTGGTTCGCCGCCGCGAGCGAGGCCGCTTGCGTTCCCGTGCCCGCCTGATCGACGGCATACGACGCCTCGCGCAGACCGCGCGCGATCGAGAGTCGGAGTTGCCGGTCGTCTTCGGCCAGGAGAATCCGCATGCTAGCCAAGCTACGCTCCGGGCACGCGACGAGGCCAGTCCGCGGGTATGCCAACATTGAAATTCCACCGACGCCATTGCATGCCGTCGCGCGGCTGGCGAGAATTCGCGGCCATGCCATCCGCGTCCGCCCCGGTCCAATTCGCCCAAACGCGAGACGGAACGGCCGCTTTCGAGCTCATCGCGGTCGACAACCTCTCCAAACGTTTTGGCGAGTTCTGGGCCCTTCGCGGCGCGAGCTTCTCCATCCGTCGCGGCGAGATCCTCGGGCTGATCGGCCCGAATGGATCCGGCAAGACGACGCTCTTTCAGTGTTTCGCGGGGCTCGCGCCGGCGACGCTCGGCATGGTGGAGCGAGACGCGGCACGCGTGTCGCCGGACGATCGCAAGAAGCTTCTGTTCTTCGTCCCCGACGGCGTTCGACCCTGGGCGGACCAATCGGTCGCGTGGACCCTTCGCTTCACCGCGGGCCTGCACGGGGCGTCGCGAGAATCGGTCGACGCGATTTCGTCGTCGCTCGGGCTCGCGTCGCTCGCCGGCGCGCGACTGCGCGAGCTCTCGAAGGGCGAGCATCGGCGGGTCGTGCTGGCGATCGGCCTGTTGACGCCGCACCCGCTGCTCATGCTCGACGAGCCGTTCGACGGCCTCGACTTGCGTCAGACGCGCGACGTGATGGCGGTGCTGCGTGAGCACGCGAAGCACCGCACGCTCTTTCTTTCGATCCACCAGCTGGGCGACGCCGAACGCGTCTGCGACCGTTTCGTGTTGTTGAGCGCCGGTCGCGTCGCCGGAGAAGGGACGCTCGACGAGTTGCGCGCGCGGGCGGGCCTTGCCCCCGCCTCGGAACGCGCGGGGCTCGAGGAGGTGTTCCTTGCCCTCACGTAGCGAATGGCGCTGGCTGCTCGCGAAGGAGTTTCGCGAGCTCGCGGCGTCGCGCGCGTTCTGGCTGCTCCTCATCGTTACCGGCGCGCTCGTCGGCCATGGAATCATGTCGGCGTCGGAGCTGTACGCCGAGGCGAGTGGCGTCGGCGGAGGCCCGGCGGCGCTCTCTCAGGGACTCAGCCCGCTCGAGGGGATCGTCGTGCCGACACTCGGCGCCTACGATCTCGCGGCGACGCTGCTCTTTCCGTTCGTGGTGATTCGTCTCGTCGCGGTCGAAAAACAGAGCGGCGCGCTTTCGTTGATGCTTCAGGCGCCGACGCGGTTCGGCGCGTCGATCGTCGCGAAGGGCGTCGTACTCGTGGCCGCGTGGGCGATCGCGTTGCTCGCCGGCGGTGTGGCGCTGGCGACGTGGATGGCGATCGGCGGGCATCTCTACGGCCCGGAGACGTCGACGGTCGTCATCGGGTATCTGTTGCGCGGCGTTCTCGCCATCGGCATCGGCGCGGCGGCCGGCGCGCTCGCCGCGAGCGCGGCCAGCGCGGCGATCATCGCCTTGACCGTAACGATCGGGACGTGGGCGCTCGACTACGTCGCGGCCGCGCGCGGCGGAACGATCGCGGCGATCGCGCAGTACACGCCCACGTCCGCGCTCGCGTCGTTCGAGCACGGCGATCTCCGCGTGGCGACCGTGCTGATTCTCACGACCATCGGCTTGGCCGGGCTGGGCGTCGCGGCGGCGTGGTTGCGAGAAGGACGTCAGCTGTCGCGCCGCGTCGCCGGAGTCGCGGGCGCGCTGATCGCGGCCAGTCTGGCGTGCGTGGCGTTCGCGCACCTTCGCGCCGACCGCGACGTGAGCGAAGATCGCCGGAACTCGTTTCCGCGGGCCGACGAAGCGGCATTGCGTCGGATCGACACGCCGCTGAAAGTCACCGTCCACCTTGCCGCCGAGGATCCGCGCCTCACGGATCTCGATCGCGGCGTGCTCGCGAAGCTGCGACGCACGATGAAGTCCGTGACCGTCGAGTACGCGGCGCAGAGTAGGAGTGGACTGTTCGAGGGGGCGAACAGCCATTATGGCGAAGTGTGGTACGAGCTCGGAGGAAAAAAGGAGATGAATCGCTCGAGCACTGAACCCATCGTGCTCGAGACGGTGTATCGGCTCGCTGGCGTGGCGCCGCCAACGCCGGCCGACGAGCCGGCGTATCGTGGGTACCCGCTCGCGAAGCGGATAGCCGCAGCGCCGTGGATATTCTTCGTCGCGTGGCCGATCGTCGTCGGACTGATTTGGTGGCGTGTGACCGCGTCGAAAGGCCGCATGAACGCGACCGCCGCCGCCGGTTGAGTGTGATCGGTCATCGGTCATCTCATCATCGATGACGTGACAGGTTCTCGAAGGAACTCGTGGGGAGGGGGGCAGATGCGGAAGGTGATTTCCAGGAGCGTGTTGTTCTTGCTGACGGCGGGGGCCGCGCTCGCACAAGCGCCAGCGGGTGCGTCGGCGACGAAGACCGTGAGCTTCGCCAAGGAAACGGTGGGGAAGGAGCCCAGCTCGTTCGCACCGATGGTCGGCAGTTGGGTGATGTCGCAGGACGCCGGCCACAAAGTGCTCTTCATCGACGGCCGTGTGTGGAAGCGCGGGCAGCCGGCGGGCGGTCTCGCCGACAAGGCGCGAGAGCTGTACGGTGCGCGCAATGAAGAGTTCATCGAGAGCATCAAGGCGTTCGCGTACTACCCGATCGCCGTGTACAAGGGGCTCGACAACTTCGAGAACGGCGAGATCTCCGTCCGCTTTCAGATGATCGGCGGCACGCTCGACCGGTGCGCCGGCATTCTCTTCGACGTGAAGCCGAACGGCGACTATCTCACCGTCCGTTACAACGGAACCGAGGACAACGTGGTGCTGTGGACGTTCAACAACGGCGTGCGAAAGTTCGTGAATCGCGCGCCGACGCTCACGCCGCTCGAGCTGGGGACGTGGCATACGCTCAAGATCAGCGTGCACGGGACCTCGCTCAAATCGTGGCTCGACGACAAGCCGATGCACGACTACACGCTGCCGCATTCCGTGTCCGGCAAGATCGGCGTGTGGTCGAAGACGGACAGCATGATCGAGTTCGACGACTTCACCGTGACGCCGACTGCAAAATGAATCGACTGCTCGCACTGGTCGCGCTCGCCGTCGTTCCGCTCGCCGCGAGCGCGCAGGCCAAACCGGCCGCGAAGAAATCGCCCACCTGCGGCTGGAAGCCCGGTGACGCGTGGGTCACGCGACAAGCCGAGTTCTTCGACGACTCGAAGCACGACTGGAGCGACGACACGCTCCGCACCCAACTCCTCCAGGCCGCCGGACTTGGCGCCGCGCTGAGCGCGCCGGTTCAATTCGGCGTCGAGGTTCAGGGTCGGGCCGCGGCGCTCGGACCGAACGCCGCGGCGATGACCGAGCGTCTCAAGGCCCTCGCGGCGCAACGCGGGTCGAAGTGGCCGACGCGCAGTGTCGTCGGTGCCGCCGGCGTGCACGCGGTGTACCTCCTCTCGCAGAGCGACACAGGTCTCGCGCGCAACGTGCTGCACCGGATGATGGAGGCTGGTCCGTCCGAGTCGCCCGCCGCCGACGTCGCCACGTTCGAGGATCACATGCGTCTCGTCTGGGGACGCAAGCAGATCTACGGGACGCAGTTCCTCGTCGGTGCCGACGGAAAAATTCAGCTCTCGCCGATGGAGGATTCGGCGCACGCCGACTTCCGGCGCGAGGACGCCGGACTGCCGCCGTTCAGAGTGGCGATGTGCCTGGCGAAGTCAGGATCGTAACCGCACGCTGGGCCAATAGCCCACGGCGGCAAATTGAATTGGTTTTACCGCCCTATCGCCTTTCCTCCATGATTCCCATCGGATTCCCTTCGCTGTCCTCGAACGCACACAGCCATAGCTCGTGATCTGGCAGCCGCGCGATCATCTGCGGCTTTTCGATGAAGTGCACGCCCTTCGCCGTCAGCCCGTCGTACACGGCGTCGATGCTGTCGACGAAGTAGTACAGCATCGAGCCCGCGTGATTGTCCTGTGGGCGTTCGACCGTCGTGAGCATGAGCCGCACCCCGCCGCAGTCGAAGAACGACAGGTTCGGCGGGGCGTCGAAGAGATGCCGCAGGCCGAGCACGTCGCGGTAAAAGGCCGACGCACGCTGCACGTTCTTGCACACGACGGCGATCTGGCCGATGCGGGAATTGGCGAGATTGGGCACGGGCGAACCCTCCGGTGAGCGCCGGTCGGCCTTGCCGGCCGCCGGCTCGCGCAATTAGTTAGTTCAGCTAACGACCTAGCATAATACTTAGCTGAGCTAAATACAAGATGCCTTCGTCCGACGGCACGACGCACGACCTCGCCGACCGGCTCCACTCCGCGGCGATCCACCTCCTCCGCCGCCTCCGACGCGAAGACGACGCCTCCGGGCTCCCCGCGCCGCAACTCTCCGCGCTGTCCGTCATCGTCTTCGCGGGTCCCATCACGCTCGGCGCCCTCGCGCACGCCGAACAGGTCCGGCCGCCGACGATCACCCGCCTCGTCGACCGGCTCGAGGCGGCCGGTCTCGTAAACCGCGTCCCCGATCCGGTCGACCGCCGCATCGCACGCGTCGCCGCCACGCCCAAGGGTGTCAAGCTGCTCCACGACGGCCGCCGACGCCGCGTGGCGTCGCTCGCCGTGTCACTTCGCGAGCTTCCCGAGAAAGACCGCTTCGCTCTGGCGAAGGCTCTTCCGATCCTCGAAAAGGTGGTCCGCGCGAACTGATCCCCGTGCGGCCCCCCTTGACCCTCACGCCGCGTCAGGCCTTACGATGCGGTCATGCCTCACTACACGGAACAACTTTCGTCGCTTCGCGCGAGCGGCTGGGAAATTCCCACCGCGCTCACGCTGCCGGCCTCTCTCGATCGAGAGCTGAAGAGCGCGATTCTTTTGATTCCGGGCTCGCTGTTCAGCGACGTCAACGGTGACTATCCGACGTGGAATTCCTTTCCCCACGTATACGCGCACCTCGCGCGCAGGCTCTCCGCATGCGGCCACGCCGTGTTCCGCTACGCGAAGCTCGGCCCGGGCACGGGGAGTGTTCCATACGACGCCGACCTCGCGGCGACGATGCGAACGTGGGAGGGTCGTTTCGTCATCGTGTCGGCGATGTTCGATGAAATGCGGCGCGCGCTCGACGACCGGGGCGTCCGCGTGCGACGGGCGATTGCCGCGGGACACAGCGAAGGCTCGGTCGTCGCCAGCCGCCTTGCGGTTTCGGAGCGCGGCCGCTCACTCGACGGCGTCGTGTTGCTCTCCGGCCCGTCCATCGGAATCCTCGGCATCATGCGCGAGCAAGCCCCCACGTACGTCGAGCCGGGGCAGGTCGATGAGGTTCGCGCGCGGCTCGACGAGGTGATCGGGCACATTCGTCGCGATGAACCAATCCCGCCGGAGCTGGGGCAGGGACCCGGTATGGGCATCGGCGCGCTGATCTCGATGCCGCCGGAAGGACGCCGCTACATGCGCGACGTGGACGCGACCGATCCGCTCGTGCTGGCGCGCGCGATGCCGCAACGCGCGCTCGTCGTGCAGGGCGGCAACGACGGCTCGGTTCCCTCGCACCACGGCGAGGCGCTGCGCGATGCGCTTCGATCCCGCTCCGATGGGGAATCGAGGACGTCGTATCTCTTCGTGCCGGATGTGACGCACATGTACAAGGTCGTGCCGCCGGAGATCACCGGCCCCGAAGCGTTCGGTTATCCGGGTGAGACGGACCGACGCGTCACGGACGGGATCGATCAATGGATCAGGAGCTTGCCGAACCGCTGAGGGTGCCCGCTTAAACGATTCGTGCCGGCGGCACCGCTTGCCGGGAAAGTTAGTGCGCACTAACTTCTGATTGTCGTCACACTAATACTGTGGTCCTCCCGCGCATCCTCCGTCCGGAACCTCCGTCGCAAGACGACGACCAGCCGCCGCATTCCGCCCCGCCGGCGGAGCACGGCTGGCGGCGCTCTCGCGTCGCGCCGAGTCTGCAGGAGGTCTACCGCAGCGTGCCGATCGACGCGCGGTCGTTCCTCGGCAAGCTCCTCGCGTTCGCCGGCCCGGGATATCTCGTCGCGGTCGGCTACATGGACCCGGGCAACTGGGCGACCGACCTCGCCGGCGGATCGCGCTTCGGCTACACGCTGCTCAGTGTCGTCCTGCTCTCGAACGTCATGGCGGTGCTGCTCCAGGGGTTGGCGTCGAAGCTCGGCATCGTCACCGGCCGCGACTTGGCGCAGGCGTGCCGCGATCACTACTCGAAGCCGACGACCATCGCGCTCTGGATCCTCTGCGAGATCGCGATCGCCGCCTGCGACCTGGCCGAAGTGATCGGCTCGGCGATCGCGCTGAATCTGCTGTTTCATCTGCCGATCGCCGTCGGTGTGTTGATCACCGGTTTCGACGTCTTGCTGTTGCTGGCGCTTCAGCACCGCGGCGTGCGGGTCCTCGAGGCGCTCGTCATCACGCTCATCGCGTCGATCGGGTTGTGCTTCATGTTCGAGATCATTCTCTCGCGACCGAACATCGGCGAGCTCGCGCACGGCTTCATGCCGAGCGCCGACATCGTCCGCAACCACGAGATGCTGTACATCGCCATCGGCATACTCGGCGCGACGGTGATGCCGCACAATTTGTACTTGCACTCGTCGATCGTGCAGACGCGCCGCTACGCCGAGACGAGCGAAGGCCGCCGCGAAGCCGTGCGGTTCGCGTTCCTCGATTCGACGATCGCGCTGAGCTTCGCGTTCTTCATCAACGCGGCCATTCTCATCGTGGCGGCCAGCACCTTCCATACGACCGGGCACGCCGAAGTCGCCGAAATCCAGGACGCGCACAAGCTCCTCACGCCGTTGCTGGGAGCCGGCGCCAGCACCGCGTTCGCGTTGGCGCTCCTCGCCTCGGGGCAAAACTCGACCGTCACGGGCACGCTCGCCGGGCAGATCGTGATGGAGGGGTTCCTCAACATCCGGCTCCGCCCCTGGCTGCGCCGCCTGATTACCCGGGGGATCGCCATTGTCCCGGCGGCCATCGTCGCCATCTTCTACGGCGAGCGCGGTACCGCACAGTTGCTGATCCTCAGCCAGGTGATTCTGAGCTTGCAGCTCTCGTTCGCGGTCTATCCCCTCGTCGCGTTCACGTCCGACCGGGCCAAGATGGGCGCGTTCGTCAACGCCACTTGGCTCAAGGTCGTCGCCTGGACGACGGCCTTGGTGATCGCCGCCCTGAATGCGTGGCTGCTCGTGCAGTCGGTCCGGGCGTGGCTCGCCTGATGTACAAGCGAATCCTCGTCCCGCTGGAACACTCGGACTACGACGTGGCCATTCTCGAGCACGTGTCCGCGCTGGCGCGCTTCTGCGGCGCGTCGCTCGTACTGATCCACGTCGCCGACGGTTGGGCGGCGCGCAACGTGAAGCAGCTTCACCTGCGCGAGTCCGAGGAAATGCGCCTCGACCGTGAGTACATCGAAGCGCAATGCGCGACGCTCAACGCGAGCGGGCTGCACGCCGACTGTGTCCTCGCCGCGGGAGATCCGGCGAATGAGATCACCGCGGCCGCGGCGCGCGAGTCGTGCGACCTCATCGCGATGTCGACGCACGGCCATCGCTTCATCAAGGACATCATCTACGGGAGCGTGGCGAACGAAGTGCGCCATCGCTCGCGGGTGCCCGTTCTGCTCGTGCGCGGTGGGCGCGACACGCCGCGCGACAATCCGCTGCCTCCACCTCCCCCGAGTCCGTCGGCGCCGCCGGTATGACCGCCGTTCGCTCGACTCCGTCGCTGACCGCGCCCGTCGAGGATTACCTCAAGGTGATCTTCGAGCTCGAGAGCGCCGGCGAGCCTGCCGGCACCAACGAGATCGCCGCCGAGTTGGGCGTGGCGCCCGCGTCGGTGAGCGGCATGGTGCGCCGGCTCGTCGACCAGCATCTGATCACGCACGAACGATATCGCGGCGTTCGTCTCACGCGCGAAGGGCGTCGGGCCGCGCTGCGCACGATCCGCCGCCATCGCGTGATCGAGGCGTATCTGACGCAAGCGCTCCACTACCCGTGGGATCTCGTCCACGACGAAGCCGAGCGGCTCGAGCACGCCGCGTCGGACGAGTTGATCGACCGCATGGCCGCCGCGATCGGTGAGCCGACGACCGATCCGCACGGCGCGCCGATTCCCACGCGTGAAGGCACGCTGCGTGAGCGCACGCTGGCGAGCTTGAACGAGATCAACCAGGGTCAGCGCGTACGCGTCGAGCGCGTCGGAGACCGCGACCCGGGGCAGCTGCGATATCTGGCGGAGCTGGGAATCGTTCCCGGCACGCGGGTCGAGGTCGAGTCGCGCGCGCCCTATGACGGTCCGATCACGCTTCGCGTAGGGAAGACCAGCCGCTCGATCGGCCCGGCGCTGGCGAGACAGATCTTCGTCTCGCGCGCCGAGTCTCGCTGATTCGCGTCAGTTCGTGCGCTGGCGCCGGTTGGCCTGCCGCCGATCCCAGTCGGCGCGCGCGCTGCGTGCCCCGTCGTCGAGCTTCCGCCGGCCGCGCTCGAAGCCCGTGGCCGCGTAGTCGCGCACCGTCGACCATGCTCCGGTCGTGGAAAGCTGCGACGTCCAACCCCGCTCGAGGTCCGTCTCCATGTCCGCAAATTCGCGCGACGCGAAGTCGGGGTTGTGGCTCGCGATCTGGCCTAAGTAGTAGACCCCGCGTACGTCGTCGTACGCCACGTCCGCGGCCCGCTCGGCCCGCGAGTCGTAGTGCTCCCGAAAATGCGCTTCGTCGTCGGGGTCCACGGACTGCGCGGCCTCGATCACCGCGTGGCCGGCCCACCATCCGCCGATGGCTCCGGCGACGCCCCCGATGATCGACCCCACCGGGCCCGCCGCCGACCCAATTCCGGCGCCGACCAGCGCCCCGGAAAGTCCGCCGATTCGGTCGAGGGAAGGCCCACTCCCGACTTCGTTGTCGGGCTGCTTGGTCCCAAGACCGTTACGTCTATTGCCTACGTCTGACATGGTCCTGCGCTTCCTCCTCTCGGGGAACATTTTCGCGGTTCGAGTGAACGGGTCACCCACCGGTCCCCTCTCTCACAATAGCAGCAGTGCAAATCCGGCGCTCGTCCGCCCGCGCCTTGACTGGCAGATTCCTCCTGTGCCGATTCCTCTCATGCCTGGCCGAATCCGAATTGGGACACAGGGTTGGAACTATGACGCCTGGGTCGGTCCCTTCTACCCCGCGGGAACGCGGCCGGCCGACTATTTGACGGTCTACGCGCGCGGGTTCGACACGGTCGAGGTCGATTCGACGTTCTACGCCACGCCCGTCGCCAAGACGGTGCGCGGGTGGGCGGAACGAACACCCGACGACTTCATTTTCACGCTGAAAGTTCCCCAGGAGATCACCCACGAGCGCCGGTTGCGGAACGCCGACGATCTCATGGATGAGTTCGTGGACCGCGCCCGCGAGCTCGGCCGCAAGCTCGGGCCCATTCTGATCCAGCTCGGACCGGACTTCGCGCCGAACGAGCTGCCGGCTCTCGCGCAGTTCCTTCCGAAACTGCCGCGAGACCTGCGTTTCGCCGTCGAATTTCGCCAGCGCGGTTGGATCCACGACGGCGTGCTGGCGCTCCTCGCCGAGCATCACGTCGCGCTCGCGCTCAGCGACGGGCGCTGGATTCCGCGCAAGCAGATGATGCAGTTGGCCGCCCGCCCCACCGCTGATTTCCTGTATGTCAGATGGATGGGTCCGGACCAGGGGATCGTCGACTATTCACGCATCCAAGTCGACCGGGGCCGCGAGCTCGAGGCGTGGACGCAGGTGCTGTGGCCCTACGCGGAACAGGGGCGTGAGGTGTATGGATACGTGAACAACCACTTCGCCGGCCATTCGCCCGAGTCCGCGCGAGAGCTGCAACGCCTGCTCGGGCAGGCGGCCGTCGAGCCGGAGCATCTCGGCGAACAGATGAGTCTTTTTTAAAATGAAGCACGCGTACACGGTCTTCGTCGCCGCCCTCTGCGTCATGGCCGGCGTGTACTGGGACATCTCGTGGCACATGTCGATCGGGCGCGACACGTTCTGGACGCCCGCTCACCTGCTGATCCAGGCCGGCGGTTTGCTGGCAGGATTGAGCTCCGGCTGGGTCGTGCTGCGAACGACGTTCGGCGGCAACGAGGCCGAGCGCGCGTCGTCGGTGAACTTTTGGGGCTTCCGCGCGCCGCTCGGCGCGTGGCTGTGCATCTGGGGGTGCGGCGCCATGTTGACGTCCGCGCCGTTCGACAACTGGTGGCACAACGCCTACGGCCTCGACGTCAGGATCGTCAGCCCGCCGCACGCCGTGCTCGCGCTCGGGATTTTTGCGATCTGCCTCGGCGCGCTGCTATTGATCCTCGCGCAACAGAATCGCGCGACGGCCGAAACGCGCCGGCGGCTCGCCTGGCTGCTCGCCGCGACGGGTGGATTGGTCATCATGAACGTGGCGCTGTTCCTCACGGAATTCAGCGAGCGGCGGATGATGCACAGCGCGTTCTTTTACCAAGTGACCGCGCTGATGTTTCCGATCGCGATCTGCGCCACGGCGCGGGCGATCAACCTGCGGTGGCCCGCGACCGCGGCCGCGGCGTTCTACACGGCGATCATGCTCGTGCTGATGTGGATCATCGAGCAGTTCCCGGCTACGCCCAAGCTGGGACCGATTTACCAGCACGTGACGCACATGGTCGCGCTTTCGTTCCCGCTGCTGCTGATCGTGCCGGCATTCTGCATCGACCTCGTTCTGCACCGTTTCGACAAGAAGCTCACGACGCTTCAGCTCGCGCCGATCATCGGCGTCGTGTTCGTGGCGGCGTTCATGGCGGTGCAGTGGCCGTTCGCGACCTTTCTCGTGTCGAACCCCGTCGCACGCGGCCCCCTTTTCAACGCCGATAATTTCGTCTACTTCATGGCTCCGCAGTACGAGGCGTTGACGCGGCGCTTCGATCCGCCCGCTCCCGGCGCGTGGCCGTTCCCCGTGCAGGTGATGATCGCGATCGGGATCGCCACCGCGGCGAGCGCCATCGGTCTCGCGCGCGGGCGCTGGATGACCAAGGTTCGCCGATGAAGCGGTGGACGGGCGCGGTCTTCGTCGTCGCGGCGTGGGCCGTCGTGACGGCGCACGTGGGCAGCCCCGACGTCACCTTCGACGGTGCGGCGGGGCCATACGGCATTCGCACGATCGTGCGTCCGCCGAGCGTCGTTCCCGGGCTCGCGGAGGTGATCGTGCGCGCGGCGAGCGACGACGTCGACAGCGTGAGCATTCAGCCGGTGTTCTGGCGAACCGGAGCCGCCGGATCGCCGTCGCCCGACAAGATGACGCGCGTTGCGGGGCAGCCGCGCGTTTATACGGGGCAGCTGTGGCTCATGGCGCGCGGGTCGTACAGCGTCTATGTGCATGTGGATGGGCGCAAAGGCGCGGGAACGGCGATCGTTCCGGTCGACTCGTTCGCCACCGGCCGGCTGGGACTGTCGCTGCCGCTTGGCGCGATACTCGTTGTGCTCGGCGGACTGTTGTTCGCGGGTCTCGTCACCATCGTCCGCGCGTCGAGCGGGGAGAGTCTCGTGCCGCCTGGCGAAGCGTTCGATCCGGCGCTTCGCAAACGCTCGAACGCGATCACCGCGATCTCGATTCCGATTTTGGCGCTCGCCGTCTTCGGCGGCGCGCGATGGTGGAACTCCGTCGACGCCGACTATCAGCGCACGATGTTCCACCCGCCGGTCGCCGCCGCGACGATCACCGGCGACTCGGCGCATCGCACGATGAGACTCGTGCTTCGTGACACCGCGGAATTTCGCTCGATCTTCGTTCCGGTCGCGCCCGACCACGGCAAGATGATGCATCTGTTTCTGGTTGGCGGGCAGAACATGGACGTCTTCGCGCATCTGCACCCCGTCGAGCGCGATTCGCTCGTGTTCGTCGGCGAGGTGCCGTGGCTTCCAGCGGGGCCGTACCGTCTTTTCGCCGATGTCATGCTCGACAACGGGCTGACGCTCACCGCGACCGACACCGTCGGCCTTCCACAGATGCTCGGTGCCGTCGTTCCGTCGGACTCGGACGACTCGTGGGCGAGCACGTCGGCGGTCGCCCTCGGTGCGACGGGCGCGTCGGCTCCGCTCGGCGGCGGCTACTCGCTCACGATGTCGAATTCGTCCGAGACGATTGGTGCGCGAACGCCGGTCGATCTCTCGTTCACCGTGCGCGACCCGACCGGCAGCGTCGTGCCGCTCCGGCCCTATTTGGGTATGGCCGCTCACGCCGTAGTCATTCGCGACGACCAGTCGGTGTTCGTCCATCTCCACCCAATGGGCACCGTGTCGACGACGGCGCAGCAAGTGTTCCGCGCGCGAGACGCCGGCGACACGACGCTCCACGGCCGCCTGAAGCCCGGCTCACTCGACGCGCGGCCGATGACCGGCATGCCGATGTCCGGGCAGTTCACGCTTCCGTATGAGTTCCCGAAGCCCGGACGATATCGGTTGTGGGTGCAGGTGAAGCCCGCGCAGGAAGTGCTCACCGGCGTGTTCGACGTCACGGTGCGTTGACCAAGCTGCGCGTCCCCGCGTTCGTCGCGTTCGCCGTGCTCTCGGCGGCGATCTTCGTGCGCCTGGGTTTCTGGCAGCTGCACCGGCTCACGGAGCGCCGCGCGAGAAACGCGCTCGTGATGTCACGGCTCCAAGCGCCTGAGACGGACATCACGACGCTGACCGGGAGGGGCGATTCGGCGTCGATTCGTTTTCGGCGCGCCCGGATCGTGGGCACGCCGGACTATGACCATGAGCTGATTTACGCGTCGCGATCGTACAAGGGATCGCCCGGCGTGAACATTCTGACGCCGGTCCACATCGCGGGTCGCGATACGGCGGTGATCGTCGATCGCGGCTGGGTCTACGCGCCCGACGGCGAAACGGTCGATCTCGCCAAGTGGCACGAACGCGATTCAGTGTTCACCGGCTACCTCGAGGAGTTTCCGTCCGTCGCCGGAGCGATGTCGGCGAACCATCCGACCGTGATCACGCGCTTCGGCTATGCCGCGGTCAAAGGGGCGCTGCCATTTCCGGTCTCGTCCGTGTACCTCGTGATGCGCGGCGATTCGGTGGTCGCGCCCGATCGTCTGGCCCGTCTGACGCCGCCGCCCCTCGACGAGGGGCCGCATCTCAACTACGCGATTCAATGGTTCGCCTTCGCCGTCATCGCGCTCGTCGGCGCCGGTGTGGTCATCCGGCAGCGGCGCGGGCCGAAAGTCGAACCGATTCCGTACCCGGAGAATTCGCCCGGCGCCAAGCATTGAGCTTCGCGCTGCCATGAACCGTTCCAACCCTTCAGCCGGCCAGGGCGCGGGTCGGACGCCGATTCCTGCTGGGACACTGGTTGCATATTTGATGTAGATCGGGAGAGCCAATGTCAGATCAATCGAGCACGCATGCCTCCGAAGGCGAGGCGCGAGACGTTGCGGAGGCGGCGCGCGAGAGCGAGTGGTCGGGGCCGAGCTTCGTGCGGGAGATGTTTCTCGGCCGCTTTCGACTCGACCTGATTCATCCGCATCCGCCGGACGATCACGATGAAGAGAAGCGCGCTCGGCCGTTCTTCGAGGCGCTGCGCGAGTTCCTGGAGCGGGTCGACTCCGACATGATCGACCGCACGGGTGAGATTCCCGAAGAGTACGTCCAGGAGCTCCGCGGCATGGGCGCGTTCGGGATCAAGATCCCGAGAGAGTACGGCGGGCTCGGCCTCTCGTATTCGAGTTATGTGAAGGCGATGGCGATGGTGACCTCGAAGGACGGGTCGATCACCGCTCTTCTCTCGGCGCACCAATCGATCGGATTGCCGCAACCGCTCAAGCTGTTCGGCAACGACGCGCAGAAGGCGAAATACTTTCCGCGTCTCGCCAAGGGCGCGATCAGCGCGTTCGCGCTCACCGAGGTCGACGCCGGCTCGGACCCGGCCAACATGCGCACGCACGCCGAGCCGACTCCCGACGGGAAGTATTACATCCTCGAGGGTGAGAAGCTCTGGTGCACGAACGGGACGCGCGCCGAGTTGTTCGTCGTGATGGCGCGTACGCCGGATGCCGTCGTGAACGGAAAGACGCGCAAACAGATCACCGCGTTCATCGTCGAGGCGTCGTGGCCCGGTGTCGAAGTCGTGCATCGCTGCCGCTTCATGGGCCTCAAGGCGATCGAGAACGGCGTCATTCGATTCAACCGCGTGCGAGTCCCTCGCGAAAACATTCTTTGGGAAGAGGGCAGAGGACTCAAGCTCGCGCTGGTGACGTTGAACACTGGCCGGCTCACGCTTCCCGCGAGCGCGGCGGGCGGAGCCAAGGCGCTGCTCGAGGCGTCGCGGACGTGGGCGGCGGAGCGCGTGCAGTGGGGCGTTCCGATCGGCAAACACGAGGCGGTGGCGCAAAAGCTCGGCATGATGGCCGCGAACACGTTCGCGATGGAAGCGATCGCCGGGTTGACAGTGGGGCTCGCCGAGCGCGGGAACTATGACATCCGTCTCGAGGCGGCCATCGCGAAGATGTACAACACGGAGCACGGCTGGCGGATCGTCGACGACGCGCTGCAGATCCGCGGCGGCCGCGGCTACGAGACGGCCGACTCGCTCCGCGCGCGCGGGGAACGCCCGATTCCAATCGAGCGGGCGATGCGCGACACGCGGATCAACCTGATCTTCGAGGGCTCGTCGGAGATCATGCGGCTGTTCATCGCGCGCGAGGCGGTAGACCACCACTTCAAGACGGCGTTCGCGCTGGTCGACAAGAACGCGTCAGGAAAAGAGAAGGCAGCGGCGCTCGGTCGCGTGATGAAGTTCTATCCGACGTGGTACCCGGCGCGGTGGCTCGGCGCGGGCCAGATGCCGGGGTCGTTCGGCGAGTTCGGCGCGCTTGCAAAGCACATGCGCTTCGCCGAGCGGCACACGCGCAAGCTGGGTCGCGCGATCTTCCACGCGATGGTTCGGCTCGGCCCGAAGCTCGAGCGGCGCCAACTGGTGCTCTTCCGGGCCGTGGACATCGGCGCCGAGCTGTTCGCCATTGCCGCGTCGTGCGTGCGCGCGCAGATGCTGGCGAAGCAGGGGAACCGCGACGCGATCGCGCTGGCGGATCTCTTCTGCCGCGCCGCCCGCGTTCGGGTGAAGCAACTCTTCTCGGCGTTTTACGGCGAGTACGACGCCCAGATGTACAAGGTCGCGCAACAGGTGTTGCGCGGTGAGCACTCGTGGCTCGAGACCGGGATCGTAAGCCTTGTCGAGGAGGAGCCTGTGCAGCCGAGCCGTCCGATTCCGAGCGGAGAGACGGTGGGCGCGGCGTAAGCAGCTACGCGAGCCATGATTGATGGCGAGACAAATTGAACGCAGATGACGCGGACCTGGAACTGCGGTCCCGCAGATGAAGGGCGTGACGAAAGGTCCTCGCTTTTTCATCTGCGGGATTGTTTTTTCATCTGCGTTGAATTGTTCTTCGCCGCTGATCGTAGCTGAACGGCGGCAGAATCCCATCCGGCTTCGATGATCGCTAATTCGATACGGCTCACTGTCGCCGCGCTGGCCATTGCGACAGTTCCTGTCTGCGCACAGCTCGTCGCGACACCGTATTCCAAGACGGGCATCTACCGCGTCAATCAGACCGTCGGGTGGACCATCGCGATCGCGCCCGAGCAGCAGGGCGCCCCGGGCCTCTATTCGTACACGATCACCGAGAACGGACAGCGGACGATCAAGTCGGGCACGATCGACTTCTCTCGCGGCCCGGCGAAGATCGAGACGTCGCTCGGCGAGCCGGGTATGGTGCGAGTCGAGATTCGTCCGCCGGCGGGAACGAAGGATTTCGGAAGCGACCACACGGGCGGCCCGGGGCTGTACGCGTTGGCCGCCGCGGTCGATCCCACGAAGATTCAACCGGACGCGTCGCGTCCCGCCGACTTCGACGAATTCTGGAAGTCGAAGCTCGACCGGTTGGCCCAGCTGCCGATGAACGCGGTCGTCACACCGAAAGAAAGCGGCGTCGCCGGCGTGAGCTACGCGACGTTCCGACTCGACAACGCCGGCGGCGCGCACGTGTACGGGCAAATGGCGTGGCCCAAGCGCGCCGGAAAATTTCCCGCGCTCGTGATCTTCCAGTGGGCCCGCCCGCCGTACCCACTCGAGAAACCGTGGGTCACCGACCGCGCGGCCGAGGGCTGGCTCGCGGTGAACGTCGAGCCGCACGACGTGCCGAGCGACATGCCGCAGGAGTTCTACGACGCGCTACCGCAGATGCTCAAGGAGTATCAGCGCATCAACGACACCGACCGCGACCACAACTACTTCCTGCAGATGTACCTCGGCGACTATCGCGCGGTCGAGTTCATCGCCACGCGGCCGGAGTGGGACGGCCACACGATCGTCGCCACCGGAATCAGCATGGGCGGCCAGCAGAGCCTCGTCACCGCGGCGCTGAACTCGAAGATCACCGCCCTCGTCGTGAACGTGCCGGCGGGGGCCGACGCATCCGCCGCGCTTCACGGCCGCGACGCCGGGTATCCGTTCTGGGACACGGCGAATCCGCGCGTGATGGAGACCGCCCCCTACTTCGACGTCGTGAACTTCGCGTCGCGGATCCACGTGCCGTCGATGTTGGCGATGGGCTTCCTGGACAAGGTCGCGCCGTCGATCGGCATCTGGACGGCGTTCAACCAGATCGCCGGTCCCAAGGAAGCGGTTCCGATGATCGACTCGCCGCACAACCACCAGGCGACGCCCGAGCAGCTCATGCCGTTCACGACGCGCTCGGCGGCGTGGTTGGCCGCGCTACTCCACGGGGAGCCTGCCCCGGTGAGACCGTTGCCGTAGTCGAGGCCTTGCCTCAGCGGGCCACTTCCGCCGGGCGAGAAAGTCCACACCCCCATTTCAGTCATCTGCGTCAATCGCTCTTCAAGTCTGGGTCCATCTGGGTTGAATTCGTTTTCGCCGCCAACCGTGGCTCGTACGGCGCGCGGCACTCGACCTATTGATTCGGCTTCTCGACGCGGATTTTCTGTCGGAGCGTCTTGCCGTTCACGGTCATGACCGCGACGTAATCACCCGCCGCGACGCTACTGCCCGCGCCGCCGAAGAAAGCCGCCGTCGGATCGCCGAAGCCCAGCGTCTGCAAAAAGTTCAATCCGAATCCGCCGGCCGGCGGACGGCCGGGAATGTTGAACAGCGGTGCCCATTGCTGCATTACGGATGGATCCGGCATCGCCGCCGGCGCTGCCGTTGGAGCCGCTGCTGCGTTGGCCGCACCCGGAGCCGCAGTCGGTGCCGCGCCTGGCGCTCCGGCCGGCCCTCCTGCTTGCGCGGCCGGCGCCGCACCACCGCGTCCACCGCCCGCAGCGGCGGCGCCTGTCGCCTGCTCACCGGGCCGCGGATTCCAGGGAGGCGGCGCGCCGAAGCCGGGCGCTCCACCGCCTCGGCCGGTGAAGAGCGCGGCGATCGGTGAGAAGTCTCCCGTGCGCACCAGCTGCCGCATCATGCCCGTCATCATCTGATTCGCGCCGGCCTTGTCGAGCGAGTCGAGCACGAAGACGATGCGATTCATTTGGAGCGCGGAGTCGCGTTTCTGCACCGCGCCGAGCGCGCGGCGCGGCGCGGGTTTGCCGCCGAACGCCCACGCGACGCGGTTGACGCCCGCCGCTCCGGGACCGTTGAGCACCTGCATCGTGTCGCCGGCCGCGTCGAGGATCGCGATCCGCTGCTGCGCCTGGCGTGCCGCGAGGCGATACGTGATCACGGCGCCGTACGGCGGACTCGACGCCGCGAATACGAGATGGCCCTGCGACTGACCCTCGACGGGCGGATCGCCGAATTGGAACGCCGTCGGCGACGAGAAGAGATGCGCGTCCTCCGCCATCACTTTTTCGTTGATCTGCTCCAGCGCCGAAATGTCGGCGATCCAGATGCCTCGTCCGTGCGTCGCCGCGATGATCTCGTGGTCGCGAGGATGAATCCGCAGATCGTGCACGGGGACCGTGGGCAGCCCCGTCATGAATCGCTGCCACGACTGCCCGCCGTTTACCGAGACATACGCGCCGACGTCGGTGCCCAAGAAGAGCAGATCCTTGTTGACGAGATCCTGCCGAATGACGTGCACGTAGTCCGGACCGCCCACTGGCAGATTCGCCGCAATTGATGTGAACGTCTTCCCGAAATCGCGAGTGACAAAGACGTACGGCTTGTAGTCCCCGTTGCGATGATTGTCGTACGTCACGAAGAACGTCATCGAATCGTGCGGCGACGGCTCGATGCGAGTGATGTATGTGCCCGCGGGCACGCCGGTCACGTGTGCCGTGAGCTCTTCCCACGTGCCGCCGTCGTTCCTCGTCACCCACAGACGGCCGTCGTCCGTTCCGGCAAAGAGAATCCCCGCGCGGATCGGCGATTCATTCAACGAGACGACTGTGCAGTACGTCTCGGCGCCGGTCGCGTCGTTCGTGATGCCGCCCGTCGTTCGCGTGGACACGCGGATCTTCACTGTGTCGGCCGTGCTCAGGTCGGGCGAGATCGGAAAGAGATCGTCGCCGCGCTTCGTCGATTTCAAAACACGATTTCCCCCGACGTACAATGTCGACGAATTGTGCGGCGAGATGAGGTAGGGCGTATTCCAATTAAAGCGGAGGTCGAGCGCCGCCGAGTCGGCCTTCTGGCGCGAGCGGATGTCGGCGATCGCTTTCTTCTGCGCGCCCGACTGCGCCGCCGCGGTGTCGCCGCGCTCGATGAGCACGGAGTCCTCGTACATGTCGTAGCGCTGGCGATACTGCGGCTTCACGAGAAAGGAGCTCTGTCCCGTCGCGTAGTTGAGCCGCACGATCGCGCCGCCCTGCGATTCGGCGTATATCGTGTTCGGATCGGTCGGATCCTGCTGGGTAACGAACCCGTCGCCGCCGCCGACCGTGAACCACATGGCGTTCGTGATCGGCCCCTGCCGTCGCCGGCTCGGCCCGCACCACGAGCCGTTGTCCTGCAGTCCGCCGCACACGCGGTACGGGACCTGGAAGTCGTAACTGATGTTGTAGAGCTGCCCGACGGCGAACATGTTCGCGAACATGTACGTGCCGCCTTGATCGAATGAGATCGAGACGCCGCCGTCGTCGCCGACGATCATCCGGTCGGGGTCCACCGGATCGATCCACATGGCGTGGTGATCGACGTGAATGCCGTTCGTCGCGTTGATGACTGTCTTGCCGCCGTCGTTCGACACGAGCACCGGCGTGGACGACCAGTACACGCGCTCGGGATTCTTCGGATGCACGCGAACCTGCGAGTAGTAAAACGGCCGCGTGTCCTGATCATTCGTGCGGGTCCACGTCGCGCCGCCGTCGTTCGACCGGTAGAGACCCGTCGGCGACTTCGCGGCGGGCTTACCCTTTTCGGGTTTCGGATTCGGCACCGTGTCCGCCTCGACCATCGTGTAAATGGTCTGCGGATTCGAGAGCGACACCGAGATGCCGATGCGTCCCTTCGTCGTCTCGGGGAAGCCACCGCCCTTGATCTCGGTCCACGTCTTTCCCGCGTCGGTCGATTTCCAGAGCGCCGATCCCGGGCCGCCCGAATTCAGGAAGTACGGCCCACGCACTCGCTGCCAGCTCGACGCATACACTGTGTTCGGGTTCGACGGATCGAGCGCGACGTCGACAAAACCGGCCTTGTCCGAGATGAACTTGATGAGCTGCCACGTCTGACCACCGTCTTCGGTCTTGTAGAGACCGCGCTCCGGATTCGCGTTCCACGGCGCCCCGAGCGCGGCGACGTAGACGATGTTCGGGTTCGTCGGGTGAACTGCGATGCGGCCGATCGCCTGCGTCTTCTCCAGGCCCATCAGCTTCCAGGTGATTCCGCCGTCGGTCGATTTGTAGATCCCGCCGCCGGGGGAAATCGTGTTGCGTGAGTTCGGCTCGCCGGTCCCGGCCCACACCTGCATCGTGTCGCTCGGCGCGATGGCGAGCATGCCCATCGAGATGACGCGCTGGTTGTCGAAGACCGGCCGCCAGGTGACGCCGTTGTTCGTCGATTTCCAGATACCGCCCGCGGCGGCCGCGGCGAAGAAGGTCTTCGACGGCGACGGAATTCCAGTCACGTCGGAGATACGGCCCATCGTGTTCGCGGGTCCGATGTTCCGCCACCGGAACCCGGCGATCGTGAGGGAGTCGAGCTCGAACGGCTTGGATGCGGCTGGCGCTTGTGCGGCCGCGGCGGATGCGAACAGCATGGCCACGCCGACGACTCGGCTTGTGCGAATCATGATCCAGGTGGGGTGGGGGAGTTCGGTTCGGCTTCCCGAGACCGGGCTAAGCTACCCTCGGGACATACACTTGTCGACGAGCCACCACCCCCACGCGAGCCACGCTATCGGGGTCGGAAAGGTTGAATTTTTCTTCGTCGCCATCGGGGGCGCGCATCGCAGCTCTGGCTACCGATCGGGCCACCCATACAACCGAAGGGCATTGCCGCGCATGACCATCTTCGCGATCTCCGTCGCGCGGGGTTTCGTGATCTCTCCTTCGTTCACCATTTCGGTGAGCGCGATTGCCAGCGCATCGCGAGCCGAAGTCGTGGTCTGCCAACCGATCTCCTCCCAATCGATCGCCGGCGAAACGCCGGGCGAGAGATCGGTCCCGAAGAGCACCTTCTCCGGATACCACTCGAGCCAGTAGCGAATCGTGCGAGCGAGCTCGCGCGTGGGCAGAAGCCACGTCTGCTCCGAAAAATCGGCATAGACGTTCGGCTTCATGAGGAGTGGGGCGATCTCCTTCGAGAACGGTCCGGCTCCGCCGTGCAGCAGCACGAACTTCGTCTTGCGGAGCGTCGCGTCGTCGAGAATCGGCTCGAGCAGGAGCGGATTCGAGCCCGCGATCTCGAAGTAGCCGCCGCAACCGTAGCCGGTGTGAATGTGCACCGGCAGGCCGAGCCGGCCCGCCTCGACGGCGATGTGGTGGAACACGACGTCCTCGACCGCCGTGTACTCGGCATCGGTGGGGACGCCGGCGTTCGTGTAGCGCGTGTACACTCGGTCGGCGGCGGCCTTGTCGCCGCGCGTGAAGTTCAGCGGTCGCAGATAGGCCGCTTCATACTTGATCGCGACCGCCCCTTCGCGCTTGAGCCGCTCGAGGGTCGGCGTCACGACCTGCGAGAGATACGCGTCGAGCGTCGCGGGCCGGCGAGTGACGTTGATCGCCGACATGTATCGCCTGAGCAGCGACTCTTCACGTCCAAAGAAGATTTTCCTGTCCGGCGTGTATTTCGCGACGCCGCTGTTGTCGAGCGGAAAGAGCAGGGCGTCGACGAAGGGCACCCACCTGAATCCCGGTGCGACGATCCCGCGGCCCATAGCGACGCGATTGGCGAGCTCCGTCTGAATGCCCAGCTTCTCGAGCACCCACGACGGATACCGGTCTCCCTGCGCAGCCTTCACCCGCTGCTTCGCGGCGAGTAGTTCGCGCACATGTGCGGAATCGGCGTCGCCGTACTTGTAGCCGTAAAGCGCTTTCCATGCGGCGAGATACCGCGGGTTGTCAGGCCGCGTCGTGAGCGCCGGTTCGGTCGGCTCGAGCGGATCGCAGGGCAGCGCGTCGAAGTCGTCGTCCTTCTGGCCTGGACTCGTGAGCGCCGGCGGGTGCGAGTGGTTGTCGATCGCCTTGATGGCGCGAATCGTCGACAGGAGTCCGGGATCCGGCTGCTGGGCGCCGGCCCGGCCCAGGGCGAGAATGGCGACGGACGAGATGACGAGTCGGTTCATGGGCCTAACGGTGTCGCGCAACCCGTTTGGTCGCCAGGACGGGCACCCGAGTCATGACGATGGTCGACGGCCCGATGGTGGCGCTCGCGTGCTATCTCCCGGCGAAGCGAGCCGTGCGGGTCGACCCGACCGTCGCGTTGCGCGGCGACTAGCCCCTGGCGTCGGCATTTGCTCTTTGCGGGGGGCAGAGCCATCGTTGTTATGGCTCACGTTGGGATTCGCCGTGATGTGTCGGGGGGAGGTCTGATGAAGCTTTCCCAGCTCTTTGCGCCCGTGCGGACGCCGCGATCCGCCCCTGCAGTACAGACGGTCGAAACGGTCGCGTCGACCGACGAATATGGCATGAGGCCGACGGACAGCGCGTTGGACCTTTTCGGGATCACACACCCGGGAAAAGTTCGCGCTGAAAACCAGGATCACTTTTTCGTCGGCACGGTGCACCCGGAAGTCCACGTGCACGGTACGAACCTCGTCCATGCCGACCGTCTGCCATTGCGCGGCCAGCGTTTGGCGACCGTGTTGCTCGTTGCCGACGGCGTCGGCGGTCAAACCGGCGGAGCCGCGGCGAGCCAGTTGGCGGCCGAAACGGTCACCGCGTACGTCTCATCGACGTTGCGCTGCTACCACGCGGCCGGCGCCACGGACGACAAGCTGTTCCTCGACGCGCTCCGCGCGGCGGCGACGAATGCCCACGAGACGGTGTCGGTCGAATCCGCGATTCGCGGCGACGGACGCATGGCGACGACGCTGACCTTCGGGATCGTGGTCTGGCCCTGGCTCTACGTGCTTCAAGTCGGCGACAGCCGCGCGTATTTCTGTTGCAACGGCACGATGCGCCAGATCACGCGCGACCAGACTGTCGCGCAAGATCTCGTCGATCAAGGCGTGCTGACGCCTGACAAGGCGGCCAAGTCGCCGTATACGCATGTGCTGTCGAGCGCCATCGGCGGATCCACCGCTGTCCCGGTCGTGACACGCATCGATGTGCGCGGCGACCGCCCGGTCGTACTGCTGTGCAGCGACGGTCTCACCAAGCACATCAGCGATCGCGAGATCGAACAGCACATACTCGGCCTCGAGTCGTCGGAGCAGCTCTGCCGCGCGTTGTTGGAGCTCGCGCTGGAACGCGGCGGATCGGACAACATTACCATCGTGGTCGGACGGGTCAGGACCTCGGCGCCGCCGACGTAAGCGTCACGCGGCGGCTGTCTCGAGCCGCATCGCCGGTGCGTGACCGTAGGTGAGTGTCCTCCAGAGCCACTCCATCGGTCCGAATCGGTAATGCTTGAGCCACCAGGTGCTCGCGGCCATTTGAATCGCGAACAGCACGACCGTGATCTCGAGCATGCCGGTGTAGCCCACGGTGCCGAACCACTTCAAGCCGAAGCTGTAGAACAGAAACGTGCTCACGACCGACTGCGTCAGGTACGTCGTGAGCGCCACGCGGCCGGTCGAGGCCAATGGAGCGAGGAGTCGCGCGCCTCGTCGCGTCTGGAATGCGAGCAGCAGCAGCGCCGCGTACGCGAGACCCATCGGAACCGTCGGGTCGAACGCGGTAGAAAGGAACCGGCGCCACTGGAGCATGACGGCGAGCGTCGTCTGCGGCGGACCGGAGGGTTGTGGGAGCACGTGTTCTCCGAGCCAGCCAACGGCGAAGCAGACGAGCGTGAGGCCAACGGTCCAGGCGAGGAAGCGGCGAGTCGTGCGGGGCTCGCTCACCACCCGTTGGAAGAATCCGGAACGCAGCGCCCAGACGCCGGCCAGAAAAAGCGCGAGAACGTAGAAATAGGTCGTGAGTCCCCAGCGCCCGAACCAGTCGGCGTCGTCCAAGAGTCGCTGATGGTGGATCTGCGCCAGGGATCCGTGGCCGTAAATCCAGTTCGCCGTCGCCGACGGCACGCGCGGAACCATGATGCGCTGGCCGGCGAGCCATCGAAGACGATTGATGATGTCACCGGCGAACAGATAGAGACCGACCGCCCACGCCAGCTGGCGTTTGGGCGCGATGTCTCGCAAGAGCAGCAGCGCGAACGAGACGAGCGCGTACTCCGTGAGAATGTCGCCGTGCCAGATGAGTGTCAGATGCACGAGGCCGATCGCCAGCAGCGCGGCCGATCGGCGCATGTACGTCTTCTGAATGCTCACTCCGCGTTGGCTCGCGCGGGCGAGTTGAATGCCGAAGCCGATGCCGAACAGAACGCACAGCAGTATGAAGAATCGGCTTTCGACGAAATTCTCTTGCACGAATCCGATCGCGCGATCGAGCGACGTCTTTTCGTCGGCAACGTCGTACCAGTCGTTGAGATTGGACCAGAGCACGCCGAACATGGCCCAACCGCGGAGCAGGTCGAGCCCGTGAATTCGCTCGCCGGGGGCGACCGGCTCGAGCGCGGTCGGCGCGGGCGGGGCGTAGACGCCGACCGGGGTGGGCGTACTGGTCGTCGACATCGTGCCTTTCTGTAAGTGCGAGTCAAAAACCTGCCGCACCCTGGGAGGCATTGCAAGAACGACCGGGCGGTCCACCTCATGGAATCCGAACGACTCGGCGCTTGATGGTGCGCGGCCCCGCTGGTAGCGTGCGTTTGCCATGTCTCCACGAGGATTCCGCTTGTCGATCAATCGCGGCGCTCGGCTCGTTCAGGCAGTCGCACTATCAGTGCTCTCCGTCGCACCGGTCTTCGCCGCCGGTGCGCAAGACACGACGGAGTCGTATCCGGCCCGCTGCGGCGCCGCCGGCCCGTCGATCGAGCGAGGCAAATACATCGCTCTGCCTCGAGGAGACGTCTTCTGTCCCCTCATCGCCGATCCCAAGGCCACGCGATCGTTCGTCGCCTACCAGCGAGGCGACGAGACCGACCTCGCGTCGAACATCGCCGCGATCGGAATCGCCGATCAGTTTCCGTTCTTCCGTCTCGGAGCGACTCGCAGCGGAAACGGCGTGCAACTCGGACTCGCGGGCGCGGTGTTCGCGCAGTTCTCGCTGGACAGCGCGTCGTATGATCTCCTCAACGCCGACTATCTGCTCGGCCTGCCGCTGACGTTTCGCGCGGGACCGCTATCGGGCCGCCTGCGCGTCTATCATCAGAGCTCTCACTTGGGGGACGAGTTCCTCCTGCGACCCAACCCGCCTACGCGACAAAACATCTCGTTCGAATCGTCGGAGGGACTGCTCTCCGTCGACATGTCGGCGTTGCGGGTCTATGGCGGCGGCGAGTATTTCATCCGGCGCGACCCGGTGGATCTGCCGGGGCACCTGCTGCACGGCGGCGCGGAGCTCCGTCCACGGGCCAACATCAATTTCGGTCCGCTCGCCGTTGCGCGGCTCGTGGCGGGCGTCGACGCCAAAGTCGTGAGCGACACGGCCACGCACACCGGGCTGTCAGTCCGGGCGGGATTCGAGTTCGCACGCCCGCACGACAGCGAAGCGCCGTCTCGCCGGTGGAGCATTCTCGCCGAGTATTACTACGGGCCTTCGCCGTACGGACAGTTTCAGCGAGACAAGGTCCGGTTCACCGGCGTCGGCCTGCACTTCACGCTCTAATCCGCGCTACCGGTACTCGTCCATCAACGCCGAGAGTTTGGCGCTGCCCGGGCACAGCTCGTCGTACGGCAACTCGATGAGCGGCGTCTTCGACGTTTTGGCGACGGCGTGCATGTCCGAGCCGGCTTCGTCGATGTAGAGAAGCCCCGTCACGACCTCGCCGCGGGTCAGGTGCTCGCGCACATGGGCGTAGGCGCCGTCGCGGCTTCGCGGATCGTACTCCTTGGCGACCTGCCGGAAGCGCACGACACTTCCGTCGTGCATCGTCACGCTCACTGCTTCCCCCCCCCCGCCAGCGCCGTTCGACGAGCCGGTGTCGGCCGTGATCTCTCGGCGCAGCGGCACGAAGTCCACCGGTGCCAGCTCGGCGTAGTGTTCGCGCGTGTAGCGGTAGCTCTTCGTCGACGAGTCGTGGTCGTTGAAGCTCACGCACGGCGAGATCACGTCGACCAGCGCGAACCCGTTGTGCTTCATCGCCGCTTTGAGGATCGGCGTGAGTTGCGCCTTGTCGCCCGAGAAGCTCCGCGCGACGAACGTCGCGCCCAGCGTGAGCGCCAGCAGCACCGGATCGATCGGCGGCTGAAGATTCGGCTCGCCCTTCTTCGACTTCGACCCCACGTCCGACGACGCCGAGAACTGTCCCTTGGTGAGGCCGTACACGCCGTTGTTCTCGAGGACGTACATCATGTTCACGTTCCGCCGAATCGCGTGGCACATCTGGCCGAGCCCGATCGACAACGAGTCGCCGTCGCCGGAGATGCCGACGTACGCGAGGTCGCGGTTCGCCGCGTTCGCGCCGGTCGCCAGCGCCGGCATGCGTCCGTGCACGCCGTTGAACCCGTGAGACTGTCTGAGGAAGTACGCCGTCGTCTTCGACGAGCAGCCGATGCCGCTCATCTTCGCCGCGCGATGGGGTGGAACCTCGAGCTCCCACAACGCTTGGATCAGCGCCGCGGTGATCGAGTCGTGTCCGCACCCGGCGCAGAGCGTCGACATCGCGCCTTCGTAGTCACGCTTCGTCAGCCCGAGTGAGTTCTTGGGGAGTGAAGGATGGCGGACCGCTGGTTTCGGGATCGAGGTCATTGAAAGCCGATTGGGTCAGACGCGAGCCGTTTCGCGGCGCGTCGGTTCAGGGGCGACGTGTTGCGCGTTCTTGCCGACGACGCCGGCGACCACTCGATCGGCGGTGAGCGGCAGCCCGCCGTAGTCGAGCACGGAGCTCATACTGTCGCGCGAAAGGCCGGTCTCGATCGCGAGCAGCGAGCGCAGTTGGCCGTCGCGATTCTGCTCGACGACGAAGCACTTCGGGTGCGCCTCGATGAACTCTTTCACGCCCGGCCCGAACGGGAACGCGCGGATGCGCATGTAGTCCACCGCGACTCCGTCGCGCGCCAACCGGTCCACGGCTTCGACGACCGCCGCGTGACAGCCGCCGATCGAGACGATGCCGACGTCCGTCCTCTTGCCGCTCGCGCGGATCTCCGGAGCCGGCACCGTTTTCGCCGCCGTCTCCATCTTCTTCACCAGCCGATCCACGACTTCCTGATACTCGGCGGCGTCTTCGGTGTAGGTGCCGAACTTCGTGTGCCCGGAGCCGCGCGTGAAGTATCCGCCGCGCGTCGACGCGCCGGGGATCGTCCGCGCCGCGATGCCGTCGCCGTCCACGTCGAGATACCGCGAGAATTTCTCGATCTTCTCCAACTCGGCCGGCCCGAGCACCTTGCCGCGGTCGGGGCGATAGCTGTCGTCCCAGTGGAAGCGCGGACACATCCAGTCGTTCATGCCGATGTCCAGGTCCGACACCACGAACACCGGCGTCTGGAACCGCTCGGCCAGGTCGAAGGCTTCGACGGCCATCGTGAAGCACTCCCCGGGATTGGCCGGGAAGAGCGCGATGTGCTTCGTGTCGCCGTGCGAGAGGTACGCGATCGACAGCAGGTCGCCCTGCTGCGTACGCGTCGGCATGCCGGTGGACGGGCCGGTGCGCTGAATGTCGAAGAAGACGCCGGGAATCTCGGTGTAGTACGCGAGGCCGACGAACTCGCTCATCAGCGAGATGCCTGGGCCGGCGGTGGAGGTGAACGAACGCGCGCCGGCCCAACCGGCGCCGATCACCATGCCGGCTGCCGCCAACTCGTCTTCGGCCTGAATCAGCGCGTACTTGCGCTCGCCCGTCGTCGGATCGACGCGGAAACGTTCGCAGTAGTCCTTGAAGGCTTCCATCAACGACGTGGACGGCGTGATCGGATACCAGGCGCCGACCGTCGCGCCGGCGAACACCGCGCCGAGCGCCCCGGCGGCGTTGCCGTCGATCAAAATGCTGTCCTTGGTCTTGTCCACGCCAAGCCGCTTGAGGTGAAACGGCAGCGGACACTCGTAGTTCGCCTTCGCGTAGTCGAAGCCGAGGCGGATCGCGCGGAAGTTGGCGTCGAGGAGCGCGCGCTTCTTGGCGAACTTCTCGCGCAGCATCTCGCCGACCACGTCCATGTCGAACTCGAGCAGCCCCGCCAGCGCGCCGACGTAGACGATGTTGCGGAGCAGCGTGCGGTTGCGGTCACCCTCGAAGTTCTCGACGCACAGCTTGCCGAAGGGAATGCCGAGGATGGTGATCCCTTCGCGAACCAGCTTGTCGTCGAGCGGCCACGACGAGTCGTACAGCAGGTAGCCGCCCTGGCGCACCGCCGCGACGTCCTTGGCGTACGTCTCCGGGTTGAGCGCGACGACGAGGTCGACGTGCTCGGGGCGTGCCGTGTATCCGTCCTCGCTGACCCGGATCTCGTACCAGGTCGGGAGTCCCTGAATGTTCGACGGGAACACGTTCTTGCCCGTGACCGGGATGCCCATGCGGAAAATGGCCTGCATCAGCAGGCCGTTCGCGCTGGCCGACCCCGTCCCGTTGACCGTGCCGATCTTGAACGCGAAATCGTTAATGGGCATATGGAATCAGAAGTTCGAACTTGCTCATGTCCCACGCGGCCGTCGGGCAGCGTTCGGCGCAGAGGCCGCAGTGGAGGCAGACGTCCTCGTCCTTCACCATGATTCTTTTCGTTTGCGGCAGGGGAGCCGACGTATACACGTCTTGCGACAGGTTCGTCGCCGGCGCCGACAGGTGCTGGCGGATGTCGTCGCCCGCCTCGTCCTGGGGAATGATGGTGAGGCAGTTCTCAGGACAAACGTCGATGCAGGCGTCGCACTCGATGCAGAGGCTCGCCGTGAAATTCGTCTGCACGTCGCAATTGAGGCAGCGCTGCACCTCGGCGGCCGTCTGCTCGGCGTTGAACCCGAGCTCGACTTCGACGCCGAGGCCCTTGAAGCGCGTCGCAAGATCCTCGTGCTTCATCTTCATCCGCTGCGCGGAGCTGTAGTCGTTGCTGTAGCTCCACGAGTGCATGCCGACCTTCGAGCTCACGAGGTTCATGCCGTCGGCCGGACGGTCGGCGAGCGACGTGCCCTGGCAGTGGTTGTTGATCGAGATCGCGGCTTGGTGTCCGTGCTCGACCGCCCAGATGATGTTCTCCGGTCCCCACGCCGCGTCGCCGCCGAAGAAGACGCCGGGCTTCGTCGACTGGAACGTCGAACGATCGACGACGGGCATCCCGTGCTTATCGAAGTCGAGACCGATGTCGCGCTCGATCCACGGGAACGCGTTCTCCTGGCCGATCGCGAGGATCACGTCGTCGCACGGCAAGGTCACCGTCTCGACGACCTCGCTCTTCTGCTTGCCGTTCTCCTCGGTCCAGCGGAGGACGTCCATCTCCATGCCGACGAGTTTCCCGTTCTCGACGACGAAGCGTTTCGGCGCGTGGTTCTCGACGATGTGGACGCCCTCTTCCTCGGCGTCCTCGAGCTCCCACGGCGACGCCTTGAAGTACTTGCGTCCGCGGCGCGCGATGACTTTTACGTCGGTGCCGCCGAGGCGACGCGACGTGCGGCAGCAATCCATCGCCGTGTTTCCGACGCCGATGATGAGCACGCGCTTGCCGATCTTCTCGATGTGTCCGAAGTGGGCGGACGCGAGCCACTCGATACCTATATGTATGTTGGCCGCGGCTTCCGCACGCCCCGGCAGATCGAGATTCTTGCCGTGCGGCGCGCCGCTCCCGACGAACACCGCGTCGAAACCCTGCGCGAGCAAGTCGCGCATGCTCGTCACGGGCGTGTTGTACCGGATGTCGACGCCCATGCCGAGGATGTAGCCGACCTCCTCGTCGAGCACGCTCGCCGGCAGGCGGAATGAAGGAATGTTGATCCGCATCAGGCCGCCCGGCTCGGCGATCTTCTCGAGGATCACGACCTCGTAGCCGAGCGGCATGAGATCGTTCGCGACGGTGAGGGACGCTGGCCCCGCGCCGATCAGCGCCACGCGCTTTCCGTTTTTCTTCGCCGGCGCCTTGGGCAGAAACTCACTGATGTCGTCGTCGCGAAGGTCGGCGGCGACTCGTTTCAACCGGCAGATCGCGACCGGCTTTCCATCGACTCGTCCGCGGCGGCAGGCCGGCTCGCACGGTCGGTCACACGTGCGCCCAAGGATGCCGGGAAAGACGTTGGATTGGCGATTGAGGAGGTACGACTCGGTGTATCGGCCCTGAGCGATCAGCCTGATGTATTCCGGCACGTTGGTGTGCGCCGGACAGGCGTACTGGCAATCCACAACCTTATGGTAGTACTGAGGATTGCCGACGTCCGTAGGCGGACGGGGAGGCGTCGACGGTGGGGAAGCGGTGGACACTCGGGGGAGGCTCTCCGGGAGGATAAAGGAATGATCGAGGAAGGGAGCCACCCGAGCAAGAGCCCGGGGCGTCTGCGGGTCTTAACGCGCGGCTTTGGCCGTCCTGCCCGGATTCAGCCGCTCCTTCAGGAACCGCCCGGTCCACGACTCCCGGGATTTCGCGACGTCCTCCGGTGTCCCGGTCACGACCACCTCGCCGCCCGCGTGGCCGCCAAGCGGGCCCAGGTCGACCACGTAGTCGGCCGTCTTGATCACGTCGAGGTGATGCTCGATGACGATCACCGTGTGTCCGGCGGCAACCAGTCGCTCCAACGAGCCAAGCAGACGAACGACATCCGCCAGGTGCAGACCGGTCGTCGGCTCGTCGAGGATGTACACGGTGTGCTTTGCCCGCTGAAGCCGGCTCAGCTCGGTCGCGATCTTGATGCGCTGCGCTTCGCCGCCGGAAAGCGTCGTCGCCGACTGGCCGAGTGTGAGGTAGCCGAGCCCGAGATCGCGGAGCACCGCGATCTTCTTGCCGATCACTGGCTCGTTCGCGAAGAAGTCGACGCCTTCCTCGACCGACATGTTCAAGACGTTGTCGATCGTCTTGCCGCGCAGCGTGACCTCGAGCGTCTCGGCGTTGAACCGCGCGCCCTTGCACGCGCCGCAGGTGACTTCGACGTCGGGCATGAAATACATCTGCGTCCTGATCGTGCCCTCGCCCTGACACTCCTCGCAGCGCCCGCCCTTCACGTTGAAGCTGAATCGCCCCGCCTTGTATCCCCGCTCGACGGACAGCGGTGCTTTGGTGAACAGATCGCGGATCGCGTCGTAGAATCCGATGTAGGTCGCGGGATTCGAGCGGCTGTTCCGGCCGATCGGCGTCTGATCGATGTTGACGGCCTTGCGCACGTCGTCCATGCCCTCGACCGAATCGTGCGCGCCGGGCAGCGTGCGCGAGTCGACGAGTCTTTTCCAAAGTGCCTTGAAGAGCACCTCGTTGATCAACGTGCTCTTTCCCGATCCCGATGCGCCCGTGATCGCCACGAGCACGCCGAGTGGAATCGCGACATCGACCGATTTGAGGTTGTTCTCGCGAGCACCGCGGACGACCAGTTGTTTACCGCTGCCGCGACGTCGTTCGTTTGGCGTTGAAATCGACCGCTTGCCGGAAAGAAACTGGCCCGTCGGCGATGCCTTGCATCGAAGAAGGTCCTCGAGCGAACCTTGCACGACGACCTCGCCGCCGTGCACGCCCGGTCCCGGTCCCATTTCCACCAGATGATCCGCGGCGCGGATCGTGTCCTCGTCGTGCTCGACGACGATGACCGTGTTGCCGATGTCGCGGAGACGCTCGAGCGTCGCGATCATCTTCACGTTGTCTTTGGGATGCAACCCGATACTCGGCTCGTCGAGCACATAGAGCATTCCCATCAGCCCGGAGCCGATTTGCGTCGACAGGCGGATGCGCTGCGACTCGCCGCCCGAGAGCGTCGAGGAGCGTCGGTTGAAGTTGAGATAGTCGAGGCCGATGCCGAGGAGGAGCTCGAGCCGGTTCGTGATCTCGCGGATCACCTGACGCCCGGCGTCGGCGCCGCGGCCGGCCGGCTTGAGTCCGCGCAAAAAAGCGTGCAGCTCGTCGAAATGGAGCTGCCCCACCTCGAATAGCGTCTTGCCGCCGATCGTGAACAGCAAGCGCGAACCACGCAACCGCGAACCGTGACAGTCGGGACAGACATGCTCGACCATCACCCGGTCGAGCCACGCTTCCATTCCGGAGCTGGCTTCGCCGCGTTGGCGATATCGCCGGTAATGTCGCTCGATACGCCGCGCGATCCCCTGGAATCCGACGTCCTTGCCCTCCCACTCGGCGCGCTTGTCCTTGGCGCCGGGCGGAAAAAGCAGCGGAAATTTCGTGTCGACGCCATACAGAATCGCGTTGCGCGCCGAGTCGGCGAGCTTCTCCCACGGCGTCTCCAGCGAAAACCCAACGGACTTTGACAGACTATAGACGAGGCGCCCGTCCCAGTTGTCCGCGTTGTATCGAAAGGCGTCGCGCACGAAGCATCCGCCGATGATGCTGCGCGTCGGATCGGGAACGAGCAGCTCGGGGTGCGTGAGCTTGTGGACGCCTAATCCGCCGCACGTACGGCAGGCACTCTCGGGATCGTTGAAGACGAAGTAGGCCGGGCCGATGTCCCCGAACAGAATGTGGTGCTTGGCGCTCGTCGCCGTCTTGTAGAATCGGTCGGCTTCCGTTTTGGACGCGCCCTTGGCGACCTCGATTCGCATCAAGCCGTCGCCGACGAGGAGCGTCGCGAGCACGCCGGCCTTGATCGCCTTTTCGTTTTGGCGCCGCACGACGAACCGGTCGACGATCGCGTCCATCTCCTTCACCTTCGATTCGTCGAGCTCGAGGTCCTCGGAGAGGTCCACGGTCTTGCCGTCGACGACCAGACGACGCACACCCTTCTTCCGCAGCTCGGTGAACACGAAGTCGAGCTCTTCGCCGTAGACCTTGAAGACGGGCGCGCGGAGCTCGACTTCCGCGCCGTCAGGCAGCCCCAGAATCGCCTCGACGATCTGCGTCGACGTTCGGGTCGGCGCGACCTCGCCGCACCGCGGACAGCGGGCCTCGCCGATCGTGGCGTAGAGCAGGTTCAGATAGCTCGCGATGTCCGTCATGGTGCCGACGGTGCTGCGAGGATTGCTCGCGATCGTTTTTTGCTCGATCGAGATCACGGGCGACAACCCGAACACGAAGTCGACGTCCGGCTTGGCGACTTGCGCCACGAACCGCTTCGCGAAGCTCGACAACGACTCCATGTACCGACGCTGTCCTTCGGCGTAGATCGTGTCGAACGCGAGACTCGACTTTCCGGAGCCCGACAGCCCCGTCACGACGACGAGTTTGTCGCGCGGGATCTCGAGCGAAATGTTCTTGAGGTTGTGAACGCGCGCCCCTTGGACCGCGACGGTCGTCCGCGCGGATGGCTTGGCGCTGTCGTTCCCGGGCTTTCGCGTGCGAGACGGCATCGCTACCCGTTGGATGCGTAGAAGAATGCCAATTCCTGCACCTCGATGTTGCTGCGGTGCGTGAGCTTCACGGGCACGGACGCCTTCGTGATGAGCCCGCGGTCGGCGAGATACTCGCACACGCCCGTGACCTGATGCGAGCCGTAGTTCCGGGCGAAGTGGTCTTCGATCTCCGTCGCCGATCGCGCTTCGCCGACGTCGCGAAGATGCTCGATGACCAGGCCGAACACCGTTTCGGTTCGCTCGGCGAGGTACACGTCGATCGTATCGAGCGCGGTGGAGACTGTCTTGACCGTCTTGCGCGCGTTCAGGAGATCGTGATAGACGGTCGTGAAGAACGACGGATTGAGTTGCATCGCTTGCGGGATCACCTCCCGATCCGCGAGCAGGCCCGCGCCGATCACCTCGATGCGGGCGAGCGGCGTCGCCGCGTACAGGATCCAGAGCGCGGTGTAGTCGAGGTCCTTGCGCGTCACGTACCACTTCCGCGCTTTGTAAAAGGGCGGCAACGCCGCCGTGCCCGCGTTCAGCAACTGGATTCGGCGGTCGCGCTCACCCATCGACAGCAACCGCTCCCAGAGCGGCGGAATGCTTTCGTCGTGGGCGTAAAGGAGGCGTCCTTTCGCGAGGAGGGAATGCATGAACGAGTTGGCGACCGTGCCCTCGACGATGCGGCGGAACTCCGTTCGCGACATCACGAAGGCGTGCGTGTTCACGCCGTCCGCATAGAGGCTGACGCCCCGCTCGTCGTTCTTCCGGTCGTCGATCGTGACCAGCGCGAGGTCGATGTCGGACTTCTCCCATACTGTATCGTGGGACAGGCTGCCGCAGAGAATCGCCGCGAGCACCGTCCTGTCGCGCTTGATCTGATCGACGAGGTTGTCCAGCGCGGCCGAGAATCGGCCCGGTACTGTCGCGTGGGTCATGTAAAGATTCTAGCGCTGGGGCTCAGTGGGCGAAAAGATCACGGCCCACTCACGACCAGGGGTGGGTCACCTCTATTATTCCGACGTCATCCTCGTCTCCTCTTGGCCGACTCCGCCTGTCGGCCAACCGAACACACGCCTCATTCCCCCTTGGCTACCGCACTCGAACGCCTCGAAGCCAGCCTTTCTTCTCTCGCCGAACACCGCTCCCTCACAAATGCATTCATCTACGCCGACGCGCAGGGCGCGCGGGCGGCGGCTCGGGCGGCGGATGAGGAGCGCCAGCATGGAGTCGATCGAGGGCCGCTGCATGGAATGCCGATCTCGGTCAAAGACCTGATCGACATCGCCGGCCAACTGACGACGGCTGCATCGAACGTTCGAAAGGGACATCTCGCGACTCGAGACGCCACGGTCATCCAGCGGCTTCGCGAGGCGGGCGCCGTCATCCTCGGCAAAACCAACTTGCACGAGTTCGCTCTCGGCACGACGAGCGAGGAATCGGCGTTCGGTCCCGTGCACAACCCGCGCGATCCGACGCGGTCCGCCGGCGGATCGAGCGGCGGTTCTGCCGCGGCCGTCGCGACCGGCATGGGCCAGGCGTCGATCGGCACCGACACGGGGGGCTCGATTCGAATTCCGGCGGCGGCGTGCGGCGTCGTCGGCCTCAAGCCGTCGCTCGGCGAAGTGCCGACGGACGGCGTCGTGCCGCTGTGCCCGTCGTTCGATCACGTCGGCCCGATCACGCGGTCCGTCGAGGACGCGGCCGCGCTGTGGTCGATTCTCGCGGCGCGTCCCCTGCCGAGGCTCGCCGCGGCGAGGCATTCTCCGATCATGCTCGGCGCGCTCGCCGGCTACTTCACCGCGTTGTTGGATGGCGACGTGCGACGAGCGTTCGATGCATCGCTCACGCGCCTGCGCTCGTCGGGCGTGACGATCGAGTCGCGGACGGTGCAGGGAAGCGAGCGGATCATCGATACGTACATCAACATCTCGTTGCCTGAGGCCGCCCACTATCACGCGCCGACGCTCGACTCGCGCGCGAGCGATTACCAGCCGCCGGTGCGAGAACGGCTCCTCAAAGGACGCACGATCCCGGCGGTGGACTATCTCGTGGCCCGGGACGGCCGCGAGGTGCTGCGCCGCGCGGTCGACGCGGCGCTCGAGCGCTGCGACGCGTTGGTGCTTCCGACACTGCCCATCGTCGCGCCGAAGCTCGGCGCCGCCGAGGCGACGATGGACAACGGCCAGTCACTCCCCGTTCGCGCCGCGATGCTGCGCCTCACGCAATTGTTCAACATCACCGGGCATCCGGCGATCTCGTTGCCGATTGGCACGTCCGGCCTACCCGTCGGGCTGCAGCTGGTCGGCCGTCGGGATCGAACGGAGGAGCTGCTCGTGGTCGCCGACCAGGTGGCGCGCGTCATCGGATGAACGTCTTTCTGGCCCAGCCGACCTCCGCCGCATGACGACCCATGCGAGTCGCGAAGCGCTAGTTTCCTGGGCCGGTCCAACACTCGGAGCGACCAATGGCGGACGAAGATCTCAAGGCGGAGTTGGAACGACTCCGGCGCGAAAACGAGGCGCTGAAAAAAGGCGCCACGCGCGCCGTGTCGATCAAAGTGAGTGAGAAGGGCGGTGTGTCCGTGTACGGCCTCGGACGCTTCCCGATCACCCTCTACCAAGAGCAATGGCTCAAGCTGCTCGACATGTCCGACGAGCTTCGCGAGTTCATCGCGGCCCACAAATCCGAGCTCAAGGCCAAGCCTTGAGGCCGACGCGGATCCTCTCCTAGCTCACGGGAAGAGCGGCGGCGGAATTCGCTTCTTGGTCGCCTGCTCGAACGCGTACGCGAGCTCGATCAACTTCGGCTCGCTGCACGCGGTCCCCGTGAAGCTGACGTTGAACGGCGCCGGTTTCGGCTCGAATCCCGCCGGGAAGGCGAACTGACCCTGGCCGGCTGGCACCGGAATGAACGCGAACGGCACCGTCACGGTCGGGTAGCCCGGGCGCGCGCCGATGTTCGCGCTGCTCACGCCCGGAAAGAGCAGGGCGTCGAGCTGATGCGCCTTGAGCGCGGCGTCGATGCCGTTGGTCGCCGAAAGCAGAATGTCCTTGCGGCGATCCGCCTCGTAGCGCGCGCGGTCCGCGTTCACGTCCATCTCGTCGGAGATGTCGAGCTGCGCCTGTCCGTACTTGATCGAGCCCGCGCGCTGGTGCGTGATGTTCCACTCGCGCAGTTCGGTGAGCGACTTGACCGGAGCCTTTGAACCGAGTGATTGAAGCCATGTATTGAAGTCGCGTTTCATGCCGTACTTGAACGCGATCGTGCAGTCGGCGTCGCGCCCCTTGGACTGGTCGCCGCTGCACGGGTTCCAGTTGAGAATGTTGTTCGCCGGGTCCGTGGCGACCACGCTCGGGATGTCGGCGGGATCGACGACGATGGCGCCGTGGGCCTTGAGCGCGGCGATCGCGTCGTCCATCGCCTTGCGTTGGGCCGGGTTCAACCCGCCGCGCGGTCTCGTCGCGCCGGCAGCCGTGCTGTCGTAGAAGAAGGCGCGCGGGATGCCGATGCGCGCTCCTTTGAGACCATTGGCGTTCAGAAATTTCGTATAGTCACGCCCCGCCGGCGGCGGACACTTGCTCGTCGCCGGATCGTTCGGATCCGGAGACGCGCTTTCCATTGCACCGAGGAAGATCGCGGCGTCCGAGACCGAGCGAGCCATCGGGCCGGGGGTGTCCTGGTCGCCGGTGATCGGGATGACGCCGTAGCGGCTCACGCGCCCCACCGTCGGCTTGATGCCGACCAGCATGTTTTGATTCGACGGGCTCAAGATCGATCCCGACGTCTCCGTGCCGACGTTCGCCATCCAGAAGCTCACGTTCGTACCCGCGCCGCTCGACGACCCGCCGGTCGTGAGCACGGGACGTCCGTCGAAGAACGCGTCGCGCGGGTCGCGGCGCGGATCCCACGGATTCATCCCGTAACCATTGAGGCCGTTGTAGTTGCCGGGCATCGCGGCGGCGACCCAGTTCGCGAGCTCGGTGAGCTGCGTCTTGGCGATGATGATCGCGCCCGCGCCCTCGAGGTTTTTCGTGAGCGTCGCCTCATATGGAGGCACGAGGTCGGCGAAGGCGAGCGCACCGCCCGTCGTCGGCATGTCCGTCGTGTGGATGTTGTCCTTGAGCGCGACCGGGATCCCGTGCATCGGCCCGAGGATCCGACCCTGCGCTCGCAGGCGGTCGAGCGAATCCGCAATCGCGATCGCTCGCGGATTCACCGTGATCACCGCGTGCAGCTTGTCTTCGTATTTCGCGATCCGCGTCAGGTACTGCACGACGATGTCGTGCGACGTCGTGCGGTGCTGCTCCAGCGCGGCGCGCATGTCGGCGATGCTCGCTTCGACGACGGAGAACGGCGCGGCCGCCTTGCTGGCCTGCGCGTGAGCGGCAACGGGCGAACCAATGGCGATGGCGACCAGAGCCAGACAAACGGAAGGAGACATGTGGAGGGGGCGTGGGTCCCTGGAAGGTGAACCAAACCAGCCTTGCCGTCCACCGTGTGGCCTGTGACAAGGCGAGACTAACTCGACACCGGTAACGCCGATTGGGCACAGCAATGCCGCAGATCGAAGACCAAACAATCTGCGGGCTTGTAGTTCAAAATCTGCGTCATCTGCGTTGAATTTTCTTCGTATCAATCAGTCGCCAAACCTTGGGCTCGGGGCCAAAATGCAATAACAGGCCTAACTCGACACGCGTCGCGCGCAAATAGTTCACCAACTGACGCCGCGCGAAGGGCGGGATCGTCTCGGTGGCTTTGATTTCTACGATCAGCCTGTGGTTGATCAGCATGTCGATGCGTTGCTTGGCTACCAGTTCTTGTTTGTACATGACGTCGATCCACACCTCGCGCTCGACCGTGAAGCCTCGCCATTCGAGCTCGCGGGCAAGTGCCGACGCGTACACCGTCTCGAGGAGCCCGTATCCGAGGTGCGTGTAGACCTCGTAGAATCCGCCGATGATTTCATGCGTTCGCTCGTGGCCGATCGGTCTTCTTGCTGCCATCCGCAAGAATGGCCGTTGGTGACCAGCGCCCGATCATCGTTCCTTTCGCGTGCGTGTCATTCGCTCGCAAAGCAGGCGCGTGCCGTGAAGCGCGCGAGGCGCGTGCGCCGCTTCACCGCGCGACACCCGCCCAAATCACAATTGTTGGTCAAGAATATTTACACGATCGCCCGCATCAAGCCGGCGAAAACACGCGGCGAACGCGTCGCGAAAGCAAAAACTCTGCTATTCGCCCGAAATCAATCGCCTCCGATCTGATTTAACCGACCGAATCATGAGTTTGAGCATTTTTTGATGCAAAATGTCACTCGGTACCTACCCTTTCGATCGACTAACATTTTTGCCGTACCGTAATCGGGAGTGCCGCATGCGCTTCGCAATCGCCAGTACGGCAGCGGTGTTGTGTCTCGCCGCCGGCTGCCGAGACGACAATCGGCAAAGCTCACCCCTCGTCACCGCGGCGCCTCAGCCGACGTTGACGATGCGGACGCTCCCCGCGGGAGCGTCCACTATCTGTATCGCGAACGTCCGCCGGCGCGACCAACTGCTGGCCAACCCGCAAACCGCCGCGACGTCGCGGCAGGTCACCGCGCTTGGCGCGCTGATCGACGACGTGTGTAACTAACAAGCCGTTCTCTCAACCTCACCCGAGAGAGCAATGCGCAACCATCTCGCGGCCGCCGCACTCGCGGCGGGGCTGGCGCTGCCTGTGTTCGCGCGCCCGCTCCACGGCCAGAAAGCCCTCGTCTATTGCCCCGTCGGCGTCGATGCCACCGGGTGCGACCGGATCGTCTCGGCACTTCAGCCGAAGTTCGCCGGCGGCGTCGATCGCGGATACGACGGGTCGAATGGAACGTTGGATCTGAAGTCCATCGACCTCGATCACTATTCCGTGTTCGTCGTGCCGTCGCTCGCCGACGATGGCGACAAGCAGCCGTACGCCGCGCTGCGCGCGGTGGCGGCGCGGCTCCATCTGGCGATCAATGGTCGTGTCGCCGTCTACTCCGGCGCTCCGGACCAGGGGAATCTGAATCGCGCCGATAAGGACGCGCTCATTCAGAATCTCGCGACCTGGGCCGCAGAGGGACACACGCGCGGGACGAGTCTCGTGGGCATGGTGGCGCTGCTCGATCTTTCCACGAACCCGGCGGATCGCTACTCGTGGGTCCGCTCTGTGTCGCTCGCCGACGTCTCGGCCGATGCGGAGCTGCAGAGCTTCGGCGACGTGACGCCGATCTCGAGCCGGAATGGAGACGTGCTGCCGTCGGGATCGACGCATCGTTTCGCCAACATGGCTTCATATGGTCTCCATGTCGGCGGCCGCGCGGCCGCCCGTACTGACGTGGGCGCGATCGGCGGTCTGACCGCCGCCGGCGGCCAGGGCGTGCTTGTACTGTACTCGAACGCAGATCGCCGAAACTCAGGCGGCGCGTCGCTCGACCTTTCGGCGGGAGGCGCTGCGTCGGGTCCGACGCTGACGACCGACCGACCGGACTATCTCCCGGGCGACACGGTGCTCTTCTCGGGCGCCGCGTGGGCGCCGTCCGATACGGTGACGATCACGGTGCACGAAGATCCCCAGTGGTCGAACCCCGACCGAACGGTGGTCGCCGTCGTCGATGCGAATGGGAATCTGCGAAGCCACGATTTCGTCGTTCAGCCGCGCGATTTCGGCGTGACCTTCACGGCGACCGCGGTTGGCAATCCGTCCGGTCTCGTCGCACAGGTCACGTTCACGGACGGAACGATCGCGACCGTCATCAACACTGCGGTCCTCAACACCTCTTCGGCAGCGGGCCAATGCGGCACGACGACGCCCGCGACGTTCCTCGTGAACCACGAGTATTGCGGGCAAACGACCGTCCAAGACATCACGGGGACGGGCGGCACGACGCTGTTCATGCGCTGGGTGCGCCCAGGTGGCGGCTTCGGCTCGATTGCTTGCTCGACCAGCGTTCCCGTCCTGGCCGGCAACACCTACGGCGCCAAGTGTATTCCCGACTTTCCGAGCACCTCGACTGCCGACTGGACCTTCCAGGTCAGCGCCCAATCGACCTTCAATCCGGTTCTGGCGTCCGTCTCGGTTCACGTCGTCTCCAACACCGCGCCGGTCGCGAACAACGACTCATATGGTACGCTGGAAGACGCCGGCCTGACCGTCGCGGCGCCTGGCATCCTCGGCAACGACACGGACGCGGAGAACAATCCGCTGACCGCGGTCCTCGTCAGTGGTCCGGCGCATGGCACGCTCACGCTCAGCGCGAACGGTGCGTTTACCTATACGCCGGTCGCCAACTACAGCGGGGCGGACAGCTTTACGTACAAAGCGAACGACGGCACCGCCAACTCGGGCGCGGCCGCGACGGTGAACATCACCGTCAACGCGGTCAACGACGCGCCGAGCTTCACCAAGGGCTCGGATCAGGCGGTGCTCGAGGACGCGGGAGCGCAGTCGATCAGCAACTGGGCGACGGCGATCAGCGCGGGTCCGGCCGACGAGGCCGGCCAAACGCTGACGTTCGTCGTGACCGGCAACTCGAATCCTGGTCTGTTCTCCGCTGCGCCGGTGGTAAACGCGAACGGCGCGCTGACGTATACGCCGGCCGCCAACGCAAACGGGTCGGCCACGATCACCCTCAAGCTTACCGACAACGGCGGCACCGCGAACGGCGGCGTCGACGCGAGCGGCGAGCAGACCTTCGCCATCAACGTCACAGCGGTGAACGACGCGCCGAGCTTCACGAAGGGCTCCGACCAAACCGTGTTCGAGAACGCGGCTGCGCAGACGGTTTCGAGCTGGGCGACCGCCATCAGCGCGGGACCGTCCGATGAATCCGGACAGACGCTCACGTTCGTCGTCTCGAATGGCAACAACGCGCTCTTCTCGGCGCAGCCGTCGATCGACGCGACCGGCAAGTTGACCTTCACCCCCGCGCCGGACGCATTCGGTACGGCGACGGTGACCGTGCAGCTCCATGACAACGGTGGAACGGCGAACGGCGGTGTGGACGCGAGCGCGGCACAGACGTTCACGATCACGATCACGCCGATCAACCACGCCCCTAGCTTCACGAAGGGCGCCAACCAGGTCGTTCTGGAAGACGCGGGCGCTCAGAGCGTGAACGGCTGGGCGACCGGCATCAGCGCCGGACCGCCGAATGAGTCGGCGCAAGCGCTCGACTTCGTCGTCACGAACGACAACAACGCCCTGTTCTCCTCACAGCCGGCGGTCGACGCGACCGGCAAGCTGACCTACGCGCCCGCGGCGAACGCCAACGGCTCGGCGACGGTGACGATCAAGCTCCACGACAACGGAGGAACGGTGAACGGCGGCGTCGACACGAGCCCCGTGCAGACGTTCACGATCGCCGTTACGCCGGTGAACGACGCGCCAATGTTCACCCTCGTCGCGAGCAACACCTCGGCGGAGGACGCCGGAGCGCAAACGGTGAACGGCGCGTTGACCAACGCGAGCGCCGGCCCGAACGAAGGCGGCCAAAAGCTCACGCTCACGGTCACGAACAACAACAACTCGCTGTTCACCGTTCAGCCGTCGATCGATCTGGCGACGGGACGACTGACGTACACGTCGGCTCCGAATGCGAATGGCACCGCGACCGTGACGGTCAAGCTGCAAGACGATGGCGGCACGGCCAACGGCGGCGTCGATCAGACCACGAAGACGTTCGTCATCACCGTGACGCCAGTGGACGACGCGCCGGTCATCACGAGCTTCTACGGCCCCGTTCAACCGATCGCGCTCGGCGCCTCGATTTCGGTGACCGGTGCGTTCAGCGACGTCGACCTCGGCGACACTCCGCCGGACTCTCACGTCGGCACGATCGACTGGGGTGACGGCACGACGAGCTCACTGTCGATCGCCGCGGGCTCGGGTGTGTCCCGCAGCTTCAGCGGATCGCACACGTACGCGGTAGCGGGCGTCTACACGATCACCGCGCACATCAGAGACGCCGGCGGGCTGGCCGGCGACGCCACCTGCAAGTACCCCGTCGTGGTTTTCGATTCGAATGGGGGATTCGTGACCGGCGGCGGCTGGATCAACACACCCACCGGCAAGGCGGCCTTCGGCCTCGTGTCGAAGTACACCAAGGGGCAGGCGACGCCGGGAGGCGACACCGAGTTCCAGGGCCCGGGCTTCAACTTCAAATCGACCTCCTGCGACTGGCTCGTGACCTCCGGGGGGGGCGCGAAGGCGATGTACCAGGGCTCGGGCACGATCAACGGGACGGGCAATTACGGCTTCATGGTCACCGTCATCGACGGCTCGCTCGCCGCGAAGCACTCGGACATGCTCCGCATCAGGATCTGGGACAAGTCGAGTGGAGCGGTCGTTTACGACAACCAACCAGGGGCCGCCGACGCCGCGGATCCCACGAATGCGACGGGGGGCGGAAGCATTCGGATCCACAACAATTAACGCCGGAATTTGGCGTCACGCCCGAGCGGAAGGCCCGGTTGATCGAGATGCGTTGAACGCGGATGACGCGGATCTGAACGACAATGCCGCGGTGAAGACTTCAGTTTTCACCTGCGGCATCGTCGTTTCTGCTTGTGTCATCTGCGTTTGAGCGGTGCCGGGACCAATTCGAAGCTGGCGCTCCGCGAAGAACCGGCAATGCCGGTTAGCCGTGTTGCGTCGCCGCGACGAGGTGGTAGAGAAATCTCTACATCCGCGCTGGATCTATCGTCTCCGATTGGAATTAAATGCTCAGAAAGGCTACCTGAGCATTATCTGATCGTGATTTCGGGCGGTATCCCGTTTGCCGGGGGCGTTTATGCTCGCTCCCTCCGTCGAACCGGATCCCAAACCCACCCGGAGTCGTAATGCGTGTCGCGATCGCCGGTCTAGCCACGATGCTGTGTCTCGCCGCCTGCCGAGATGACCATCGGCAGAACCCAATTCTCGCCACGGCGCCGCCGCAACCGGCGCTCACGATGCGGACGCTTCCCAAGACGGCGTCCACCATCTGCGTGGCGAACGTGCGGCAGCGCGACCAGCTGCTCACCAAGCCGCAGACCGCTGTGACGTCGCGAAAGATCATCGCGCTCGGCGCGGTGATCGACGACGTCTGCAACTAGCAGCGCCCCTCTCACCCCTACCCTCGAGAGCGATGCGCACCAACTTCGCGGCCGCCGCGTTTGCGGCGGCGCTGGCGCTGTCCATTGCAGCGCCGGCAGCCCAGGCCCAGAAAGCCCTCGTCTACTGCCCGGTCGGGATCGACGCGACCGGATGCGACCGAATCGTCACCGCGCTTGCGTCGAAGTTTCCCGACGGCGTGGATCGCGCCTACGACGGGTCGAACGGAACGCTCGACCTCAAGGCGATCGACTTGAACCACTATGCGGTCTTCATCGTGCCGTCGTTGGCCGACGACGACGACAAGCAGCCGTACGCGCTGCTGAGAGCCGCGGCGTCGCGCCTCCATCTGGCCATCAACGGCCGCGTCGCGGTGTACTCGGGCGCACCGGACCAGGGGAACGCGAATCGGGCGGACAAGGACGCGATCATCCAGAACCTCGCGACGTGGGCAGCGGCGGGACACACCCGCGCGACGAGCCTCGTCGGCATGGTGGCGCTGCTCGACCTGTCGACTGCGTCCTCCAGTCGCTACTCGTGGGTTCGTTCGGTCTCTCTGGCCGATGTGTCCGCCGATGCGGATCTGACGACGTTCGGCGACGTGACGCCCATCTCGAGCAAGAACGGGGGAGGCGATGCGCTGCTCGCGGGCGGCGCGGCGCGCCGATTCACGAACATGGCGTCGTACGGGCTTCACATCGGCGCTCGCGCCGCGGCGCGGACGGAGGTTGGCGCGATTGGTGGGGCGACGGCCGCGGAGTCCAATGGGCAGAGTGTGCTCGTGCTGTACTCGAATTCCGACGGTCGGTCGAGTGGAGGGAGGTCAGGTCCGGCGGCGTTGAACAAGGCGCCATCTTCGGGCGCCTCGCTCGACGCCACCAGCGATGGAGGAGCGTCGGGTCCGACGTTGACGACGGACAAGCCGGACTATCTCCCGGGTGATACGGTGCTGTTCTCCGGAACGGGATGGACGGCCGGCGACACCGTGACGATCACGGTGCATGAGGATCCCCAGTGGTCGAATCCGGATCGAACCGTGAGCGCGGTAGCGGACGCGAATGGCAATCTCGCGAGCCACGAGTTTGTCGTACAGCAGCGCGACTTCGGCGTCACGTTCACTGCGACCGCGGTAGGGAATCCGTCCGGGCTCGTAGCGCAAACGACCTTCACGGATGGAAACCTTCAGCTCGTTACGATCGCGGCGCCCACGAGTGTTACGGTCGTTGCGGGGGTAAACGCACAGTACACGGTGAACGTGACGATCAACGGGAACACCAACCAGTGCACGGTGACGCTGTCGGTGACCAGCAGCTTGCCAGCAGGATCGAGCGCCTCGTTTACGAATTCGCCGCACACCGGCAATTCGAGTTATAGCAGCACGCTGACGATCTCCACGACGGTGGCGACACCGGCTGGTACCTATCCCTTCACCGTCCAGGGGGCGCGCGGTAACGATTGTCAGGGCAACGGCGATCTGACGACGTCAGGGACGCTCGTCGTTACCGCCGCGAATACTCCACCGACGGCGCAGGGCGACACCTACAGCACCAACGAAGACAACGCGCTGAACGTCACGGCTCCTGGTGTCCTCTCGAACGACACCGACGCCGAAACGCCGAACGGTTTGACGACTGTTCTGGTGACCGGCTCCGGTCCGACGCATGGGACGTTGACGCTGAACGCAGACGGCTCGTTCACCTACACGCCGAACGCGAACTACAACGGTCCCGACAGCTTCAAGTACCACGCGAAAGATCCGTCGAACGCAGTAAGCAGCGACGTGACGGTCAACCTCACAGTCAACGCTGTCAACGACGCGCCGAGCTTCACCAAAGGCGCCGATCAAACGGTGCTCGAAGATGCGGGCGCACAGTCTGTGACTAACTGGGCCACGGCAATCAGCGCAGGGCCACCGGACGAGTCCGGCCAAACCCTGACGTTCTCGATTACCGACAATTCGAATCCGGGGCTCTTCTCAACCCCCCCGTCGGTCGCCGCGAATGGCACGCTGACCTACACGCCCGCGGCCGACGCCAACGGATCAGCGACGATCAAGCTCAAGCTCACGGACAACGGTGGCACCGCGAATGGCGGCGTCGACGCAAGCTTGGAACAGACGTTCGTCATCAACGTCACCGCCGTAAACGACGCCCCGAGCTTCACGAAAGGCGCCGATCAAACGGTGCTCGAGGATGCCGGAGCACAGACCGTCTCCGGATGGGCGACGGCGCTCAGCGCGGGGCCGCCGGACGAATCGGCACAGACGCTGACCTTCTCCATCACGAACAACTCGAACCCCGGTCTCTTCTCGGCCGGACCGACGGTGAGTGCCACCGGCGTTCTCACCTATACGCCCGCCGCCAACGCGAACGGATCCGCGACGATCAAGATTCAGCTCAGCGACAATGGCGGCACCGCGAACAACGGCGTTGACAAGAGCGCGGAGCAGACGTTCGTCATCAACGTCACGGCGGTAAACGACGCGCCGAGCTTCACCAAGGGCACCGATCCGACGGTGAACGAGGACGCGGGTGCGCAGACGGTAACTGGCTGGGCGACGGCGATCAGCGCCGGCCCGCCGGACGAATCGGGTCAGACGCTGACGTTCAACATCACGAACAACACCAACTCGGCGCTCTTCTCGGTGCAGCCGAGCGTCGCGGCGAACGGCACGCTGACCTACACGCCCGCCGCCAATGCGAACGGAACGGCGACGATCACGCTCACCCTCTCCGACAACGGCGGCACCGCGAACACCGGCGTCGATACGAGCGCGCCGCAGATGTTTACGATCACCATTAACCCGGTGAACGATCCGCCGAGCTTCACGAAGGGCGCCGATCAGACGGCTCTCGAGGACGCTGGGCCGCAATCCGTCTCCGGCTGGGCGACGGCGATCAACGCGGGGCCCGCGAACGAGAGCTCGCAGACCGTGTCGTTCCAGATCACCGGAAACACCAACCCCGGACTGTTCTCGTCGGCGCCGTCGATCGCATCGAACGGGACGCTCACGTTCACGAGCGCGCCGGACGCGAATGGCAGTGCGACGATCACAGTGGTGGCCAAGGACGACGGCGGAACGGCGAACGGCGGCGTCGACGCGAGCCCGTCGCAGACGTTCGTCATCAACGTCACGCCGGTCAACGACGCCCCGACCTTCGCCCTGATCGCCTCGACCACGGTTCTCGAAGACGCCGGGGCGCAGTCGGTACCGAACGCTCTCACGAATCCGAGCCCGGGTCCGGCGAACGAGAGCAGTCAGACGCTTTCGAGTAACGTAACGAACGACAACAACGCGCTGTTCCTCGTTCAGCCGTCGATCGATTTGGTCACTGGCGCTCTCACGTTCACGACCAACCCCAATGCGAACGGCAAGGCGACAGTCACGGTGACCGTGATGGACAACGGCGGCACTGCGAACAATGGCATCGATCACACGACGAAGAAGCTCTACATCAACGTCACGCCGGTGAACGACGCCCCGAGCTTCACGAAGGGCGCGAATCAGACGGCGTTGGAGGACGCGGGCGCTCAGAGTGTGAGCGGCTGGGCGACGTTGATCAGCGCCGGTCCGCCCGATGAATCCGGCCAGGCACTCAACTTCATCGTCACCAACGACAACAACGCGCTCTTCTCGTCGCAGCCGACTATCGACGCGAGCGGAAAGCTGAGCTACACGTCGGCGCCGAACGCTAACGGATCGGCGACGGTGACGGTGCAGCTCCACGACGACGGCGGCACGGCCAACGGCGGCGTGGACACAAGCCCGTCGCAGATGTTCACGATCACGATCACTGCCGTGAACGATGCGCCGACGTTCGATCTGATCGGCAACCAGAGCATACTCGAGGATGCGGGGCAGCAGTCGGTTCCGAACGCGGTCACGAACAAGAGCGCTGGCCCGCCGGACGAGCAGCTGTCGCAGACTCTCACGCTCACGATGACCAACGACAACAACGCACTCTTCAGCAGCCAGCCAGCGGTGGATGCCAGCGGTACGTTGACATATACGCCCGCGGCGAATGCGAACGGCACGACGACGGTGACCGTCAAGGTTCAGGACAACGGCGGCACGGCCAACGGCGGCGTCGATCAGACGACGAAGACGTTCCTCATTACCGTGACGGCCGTGAATGACGCGCCGAGCTTCACGAAGGGACCAAATCAGACGGTTCTCGAAGACGCCGGGGCCCAGAATGTCAGTTGGGCTACCGCGATCAGCGCCGGCCCGCCCGATGAATCCTCTCAGAAACTCAACTTCATCGTCACCAACGACAACAACGGGCTCTTCTCCTCGCAGCCGGCGATCGACCCGAGCGGCAAGCTGACCTACACGTCGGCCGCGAACGCGAACGGGTCGGCGACGGTGACGGTACAACTTCACGACGACGGCGGAACGGCCAACCTCGGGGTGGATACGAGTCCTTCGCAGACGTTCACCATCACCATCACTCCGGTGAACGATGCGCCGACATTCAATCTCATTGGAAATCAGACCGTGCTCGAGGATGCCGGTGCGCAGTCCGTGCCGAACGCGCTGACGAATCCGAGCCCGGGCCCGTCGAACGAGAGCAGTCAGGCAGTCACGGTCACAGTGACGAGCACAAATAGCGCACTGTTCAGCGTTCAGCCGTCGATCGACGCGAGCGGCACGCTCACGTTCACCTCCGCCCCGAACGCCAACGGCAACTCCACCGTGACGGTGAAGTTGCAGGACAACGGCGGCACGGCAAACGGCGGCGTCGACGCAACCACAAAGACGTTCACGATCTATGTGACGCCGGTGAACGATCCGCCGACGATCACGGCGTTCGCCGGACCGTTGCTGCCGACGGCGCTCGGTTCCCCGGTGACGGCCAACGGTACGTTCACCGACGTCGACCTCGGCGACAGTCCGGTGATCGACTCGCACACCGGCACGATCGACTGGGGCGACGGCAGCTCGAGCGCCATCAGCGTCGCGCCAGGATCGGGCACGTCACGCAACTTCAGCGGGTCGCACACGTACACGGCGACGGGCGTCTACACGATCGTCGCGCACGTCAAGGACTCGGGCAACCTCACGAGCGACGCGATGTACCAGTACGTCGTCGTCTATGATCCGACCGCAGGGTTCGTGACCGGCGGCGGCTGGATCAACTCGCCAAGTGGGGCGTACCCGGCCGATCCGACCCTGACCGGGAAGGCTACGTTCGGATTCGTGTCCAAGTACAAGAAGGGACAGACGACACCGGACGGCGACACCGAGTTCGACTTCCACGCCGCCGGACTCAACTTTCAGTCGACGTCCTACGAATGGCTGGTCATCTCCGGCACGAAGGCGCAGTACAAAGGCTCGGGCACGATCAACGGCAGTGGCGACTACTTCTTCATGCTCACCGCGATCGACGGAGACCTGAAATCGAAAGGCAGCCCCGACACCTTCCGCATCAGGATTTGGAACAAGACCACGTTGGCGGTCATCTACGACAACCAAATCACCTCGACTGACCTCACCGCTGACCCGACCACGACGCTTGGCGGAGGCAGCATCCAGATCCACAACTGACGACCTGAACCTCAAACCAGCGATGCCGCAGATGAAACTCTTTTCGTCTGCGGCATTGTTGTTCCCATCTGCGTCAGTCTGCGTTGAGTTGGTTTGCCCTACCGAGTTCGTGGCCAGATCGCGGCTAGTCGCCGTACTGCGTCGTCGCGAGCAACGCCCGCCGATCCTTGAACGTGATGACGTACACGCCGTCGTAGTTCTTGTCCTTCCACTTCGGCGGCATGGGGGTCACGCCGAGTGCGGCGGCGAGCTGCGGAAGCCACTCGTGGTTCCAGCAGATGATCACGGTCTTGCCCCCGAGCGCCGGGTCGGACATCACGCGCCTCGCGAGCTTGGCGTAGTCCTTGGCGTGGTACGGCGCCTGGACCTGCAGGCGGAGCACGTTCGCCAGCGGCGCGACGGTCTCCTGCGTGCGCTGACCGTTGCCGTCGTTCGTCGTCTCCGTCGCGAAGATCGCGGCGGGCGGCCCGAGCCGGATCATCGCCGGGTCGTGTGTCATGAACTCGACGAGCCTCTGCGCGCGAGCGACGCCGTCCTTGGACAGGTGGGGATTCGTCGCGTCGTGCGGCTCCTCGGCGTGGCGAATCAGGACGATCGTCGCCGGGCCGCTCGGCAGCAGCTGCGCCGAAACGGGCCAGGCGCTCGCGATAAGCAGGGCAAGGGCCCCACCCCCGAGGCGGATTTTCACGCGTCTCTCCACGCCATTCGAGAAAGCAAGCCAGGTGCCGCGCCGAGCCGGAGAGGGCGGCCGTCCGGGGTTTTGAATCCCAAACCGTGGGACCACGGGCTCCGCCCCTCGCGTCTCACATTGGAACGGTTTGGCCTTGAAACTGAGCGGTTTAACCCTAACTTCGCCCCAGGACCCCCAACCGCCCTCCAGGCCCGACCCCCTTAGCCCCGCCGAAGCCGGTGGGGGAATACCGAGACGAATGAGCGACTCGCTCGAACGGCTTCGTGAGGGACTCGCCGGCAAATACCGCATCGACCGAGAGCTCGGCCGCGGTGGAATGGCGACCGTCTATCTCGCCATCGACGAACAGCGCGATCGGTCGGTCGCTCTCAAGGTCCTCCATCCCGACCTCGCCGCGACGCTCGGCTCGGAGCGATTCCAGCGTGAGGTGAAGCTCGCGTCCAAGCTGCAGCATCCGCATATCCTGAGCGTCTACGACTCCGGCGACGCGGGCGGGCAGCTCTGGTATACGATGCCCTTCGTGCAGGGCGAGTCCCTCCGCGACCGCATGGACCGGGAGGGACAACTGCCGATCCGCGACGCGATGCGTATCGCGCGGGAGTCGGCGCTCGCGCTCGACTACGCGCATCGCAACGGCGTCGTCCACCGCGACATCAAGCCCGAGAACATCCTGCTGAGCGACGGACAAGCGATCGTCGCCGACTTCGGGATCGCGCGCGCCGTGGCCGACGAGCACGGGCTGACGCAGACGGGCATGGCTATCGGCACGCCGGGGTACATGAGCCCCGAGCAGGCGACCGGTGAGCGGACGCTCGACGCGCGCACGGACATCTACGCGCTCGGCTGCGTGCTCTACGAGATGATTGCCGGCGAGCAGCCGATCACCGGTCCGAACGCGCAAGCGATCATCGCCCGCAAGATGACGGAGACGCCGCGGTCGCTCACGACGGTCCGCAACACCGTCCCTCCGGCGCTCTCGCACCTCGTCGACACGATGGTCGCTCGCTCGGCGGCCGATCGCCCCGAATCGGCAAAGGCCGTCGCGACGACGCTCGAGGAGATCACGGCGAGCGGGGCGACGGGCGCCACCGGTGCGGTGACCGCGGCGCGACCGGCTGCCGGATCTCGCGCGCTCTGGATCGGGATCGCAGCAGTTCTCGTCCTCGCCGCGGGCGCGCTCGCTTGGCGACGCATGCACACGGCGCCGGACGGCGGCTATCGCATCGCCGTTCTGCCGTTCGAGAACGAGGGATCGGCCGATCAGGATTATTTCGCCGAGGGAATGACCGACGAGGTTCGCAGCCGGCTGTCGTCGGTGCCGGGGCTGCAGGTCACCGCCCGCGCGAGCACTCGGCAGTACAAGAAGACGACGAAGGATCCGCGCGACATCGGGCGTGAATTGTCGGTGGATTACTTGCTCACGGGCACGGTGCGGTGGAGCAAGGGGACCGGTCCCGATCGGGTGCGTGTCACGCCCGAGTTGGTGCAAGTGTCGAACCGTTCGACGAAATGGTCGGCACCGTTCGACACGGTGATGTCCGACGTCTTCGCGGTGCAGTCGGCGATTGCGTCGACCGTCGCCAGGAACTTGGACGTCGCGCTCGCGGCGCCGACGCAGCAGCGGCTGGCTTCGCGGCCCACCGAGAACCTCGAGGCGTACGACGAGTTCCTGAAAGGCGAGCAGATCACCGCCAGCATCGGCAGCGGTGACTCGAGGGTGCTCAACGCCGGCATTCCGCACTACCAGCGGGCCATCCAGCTCGATTCGAGTTTCTTGCAGGCGTGGGCGCAGTTGTCGCGCGCGTTGTCGTACATCAACAACGCGGGGCCGACGGTCGAGACGATGGAGCAAAATCGCGTCGCCACCGAGCGAGCGACGGTGCTCGGTCCGAACCGGGCCGAGGCGCACCTCGCGCAGGCGCAGTACCTACGCGATGTGAAGCTCGACTACGAAGGAGCGCGGACGCAATACGAGGCCGGGCTCAAGATCGATCCGAACAACACGGACTTGATCATCGGAGAGGCCGGCGTCGACGCGATCCTCGGCCGGTTCGACGACGCGTACGCGCGCGCACAACAGGCCGCAAAGCTCGACCCGCGGTCGATCGCGACGATGCGCCGGGTGCCCGCATTGCTGCACATGATGCGTCGCTTCCCCGAGGAGTTGCCGGCGTGGGACCGCGCGCTCGCGCTCGCGCCGGACAATCTCTCGATGATTCAGGGAAAGGCCTTCGGCTATCTCGCGCTCGGTGAGCTGGACAGCGTCCGCGCGCTCGTCGCGCAGAAGCTGAAGGCGGGCGTCGACACGACGGCGCTCCTCGTCCGCTTCTCGCTCTACCAGGAAACGATGTGGACGCTGCCGCCGGAGCTTCTGCCCAAGATCGTCAAGCTCACGCCAAAGGACTTCGACAACGACCGCGGGCACTGGGGGCTCAAGCTCGGGCACACCTATCGCTTGATGGGCGACACGATGCACGCGCGCATGTTCGGCGACACCGCGGTCATCGCGTTCGCGAAGCAGTTGCACGACTTCCCCGATCGCGCGCAGCTGCGCGAGCTGCTGGCTCGGGCGCTGGCGCTCGCGGGCCGCAAACAGGAGGCGGCAATCCAGGCCGACAGCGCGCTCAAGCTCCGCGAGACGACGAACGACGCGACCCTCAAAGGGTACGTGCTCTTTCAGGCGGCGCGCGTGTTCATTCAGTCCGGCGAGAACGAGCGAGCGCTCGACTTGTTGGAACGACTCATCACGATGCCCGCGAGCGACATCACGCCCGGCTACCTGAAGATCGATCCGAGCTTTGCCCCGCTCAAAGGCAACCCGCGGTTCGAGAAGCTCATCGCGGGCAAGCCGACGATCGCGCACTGACCGGGCCACTGACCAGGGCAAGAAAACTTGAACGCAGACGACGCAGACTTTGCAAACCGATCCCGCAGATAAAAACCAAAGCTCTAGGGTTTGATCTGCGGGATTGTTGTTTGTGTCTGCGTCATCTGCGTTGAATTTTTTTCGCCTTCGACCGTAGCCCGCGGGCCGGGAGCTCTACACTCCGACCGGCGTCGCTGCCGGTGGCTGTGCGAACGTTGGCGTCGACTGCAATATTGCCCGCTCTTCTTCAGTCATGTCCGCGGGGACGTCCGCGAAGAGCGGCGTGCTGAGATAGCGCTCGCCCGTGTCCGGCAGCATGCACAGCACCGTCGAACCTTTCTCGGCGTCGCGGCACACTTGCAGCGCGGCCGCGAACGTCGCGCCCGACGACGTCCCCACGAAGATCCCTTCTTTCTTCGCCAGCTCCTGGCTCGTGCGCATCGCTTCGGCGCCCGCGATCGTGATGATGCGATCGACGTTGCCCGCTTCGACGGCGTCGCCGGTCAGCTTCGGAATGAAATCCGGGCTCCATCCCTGGATCGGATGAGGCTTCCACGCCGGATGACGCGCCGCCGGCGATCCGTCCTCGCGGCGCGACTGCTTCGTTCCGCTCGAAACCATCGGCGCGTCCGCCGGCTCGGCGAGCACGATCTTCGTATCGGGCCGCTCTTTCGCCAGCACTCGCGCGACGCCCTTGAGCGTCCCGCCGGTGCCGAAGCCGGTGACCCAGTAGTCGAGCCGCTGACCCGCGAAGTCGGCGACGATCTCCTTCGCCGTCGTCCGCGAGTGGAAGTCGGCGTTTGCCTCGTTCTCGAATTGTCGGGTGAGGAACCAGCCGTTCGCTTCGGCGAGCTCGTTCGCCTTGTCGACCATGCCGGTCCCACCGGCCGGCGCCGGTGTGATGATCACTTTGGCGCCGAGGAAACGCATCAGCTTGCGGCGCTCGACGCTGAACGACTCGGCCATCGTGACGACCAACGGATATCCCTTCGCCGCGCAGACCATGGCGAGTCCGATTCCGGTGTTGCCGCTCGTCGCTTCGATCACCGTCTGGCCCGGCTTGAGCGCGCCGCGCTTCTCCGCGTCCTCGATCACGCCGAGCGCGAGACGATCCTTCACCGAGCCAAGTGGATTGAACGCCTCGATCTTCACGTAGAGATCGATTCCGTCGGGAGCGAGACGCCGAATCTTGACGACGGGCGTGTTGCCGACCGTTTCGAGAATACTCGCAAAGCGTGTCATCGGACGAACCTGGTTCTGAGAGAGAAGGAAATCTGTCGAGGGTGCCAAGCGCGGGCGACCTGAGCAACACGAGGCGAACGCGGCCGATTTGCGCCGCGGCCCGGCGGCGATCACCTTGGGCCCGGTCGACACTCAAACGCCCATGCCCACCAAGCGTCCTCCGCGTTTCTCAGAGGTCATCGCCGGGTTCGCCCTGCTATTTGCCGCGCTGTCGCCTACCGACGCGCAGCCCTCGCCAACCGATTGGGCCGCTCTAGCGCGATACCAGAGCGCGAACGCTCAACTTGGGCCCCCGAAGCCGGGCGAGCAGCGGGTCGTGTTCATGGGCAACTCGATCACCCAAGGGTGGGCACCGTTCTTCGATTCGCTGTTTCCCGGAAAGCCGTACGTCGGACGCGGGATCAGCGGACAGACGACGCCGCAGATGCTCGTACGCTTTCGCCAGGACGTGATCGCGCTCAAGCCAAAGGCCGTCGTAATTCTCGGCGGCACGAACGACATCGCGGGTAACACCGGCCCCTCGACACTCGAGATGATCGAAGACAATCTCACGTCGATGACTGAGCTCGCGAAAGCGAACGGAATTCGCGTCGTGCTTGTCTCAATCCTTCCCGCCGCCGACTATCCGTGGAAGAAAGGAATGGAGCCCGCGCCGAAGATCATCGCGTTGAACGCATGGCTGAAACAGTACGCCGCGTCGGCCGGAGCGGTGTACTTGGACCTGCACTCGGCGATGAACGATGGGCATGGGGGGATGAGGGTCGAGTTGAGCGGCGACGGAGTGCATCCGAACAACGCCGGCTACGCATTGATGGCCAGGCTAACTGCGCCGGCGATCGAGCAGGCGCTGAAGCGATAGGGCCAAAGCCGCCGCCTACAGCAAATCCTACGGCAACGGCCACAGCATCAAGCCGAGCGCTCCCGTAAGCCGCGACCGATCCATTGCCCCCGACACCATCGCAATTCAAATCCCAGATCATCCGCGCGCATCCGCGATTGTGCTTTTTTGTCCTCCATCCACAATCCTGCCGACGAGCCTGCGATTCGCAGTGACGGAAACGCGCCGAGATTGAGTTTGAAGAGGGCTTTACTCCACCGGAGCCGCCGCCGTGGATCATAGGGAAGTGGGCGAGTACTGGAACGGCAACGCCGATACCTGGACTCAGCTGGCGCGAGCCGGCTACGACATCTACCGCGACTTCGTCAACAGCCCGGCGTTCTTCGCGATGCTTCCGAACATCGCAGGGCTGAGAGTGCTCGACATCGGTTGCGGCGAAGGCTACAACACGCGCCTGCTCGCCGATCGCGGCGCGCGGGTCGTCGGGATCGACATCGCGGACCGGTTCATCGGCCACGCGATCGCGGCCGAGCGCGAGGAGCCGCGGGGAATCGAGTATCGGATCGCGAGCGCCGTCGAGCTGCCGTTCGAAGACTCGACCTTCGACGCGGCGACCGCGTTCATGTCGCTCATGGACATTCCGGAGACCGAGCGCGTGCTCGAAGAAGCGTTCCGGGTCATTCGTCACGGCGGATTCTTTCAGTTCTCGATCTCCCACCCCTGCTTCGACACGCCCTTTCGTCGCACGGTGCGCGACGAACATGGTGTGAAGATCGGCGTCGAGGTGGGCGACTACTGGGGAAAGGTGGACGGGCGGGTCGAGCAATGGCTCTTCAGCTCCGCGCCGCCGGAGGTGAAGGCGGGGCTCGAGCCGTTCAAGACGCCGCGGTTCACCCGCACGCTATCCGGCTGGCTGAATCTCGCGCTCGACACCGGGTTCTCGATCGAGCGGCTCTGCGAGCCGTACGCGAGCGACGACGCGATTCGCGCGCGGCCGCGTCTCGCGAGAGCGCGCGTCGTCGCCGACTTCCTTCAGGTGCGGCTGAGACGACCGGGCTGAATCACCCGGCGACGTACGCGGTGTAGCCCTCGTCCGCGATCGCCTCTTCGATGTCGTCGACGCTGGTCTTGCTCGGGTCGTAGTCGAGCACCGCCGAGCCGATTTGCACCGATTTCACTTGCACGCCCGGCGTCTTCTCGAGTCGTCCGCGCACGGCGTGCAGGCAGTGCGCGCACGACATGCCTTCGATGGTCAGGTGGAGGTGTTCCATCATCGGGTGGACAGGTGGACGGGTGGACGGGTGGACCGGAAACACAATAGCAGCGCGGCTTTCTCTCTTCGTAAAATGAAACAGGTGGACAAGGCAGTTGCCGTCCACCCGTCCACCCGTCCACCCAGCGTTCACGCCGTCGCGGCCGCGGTCTCGTCCTTCGAGACATAGCCGACCCACACGAGCAGCACGCCGAGCACGGTGTGCAGGAAAACGTCGTTGCCGCCGATCGGGATCAGGCCGAACGTCGTCGGAACGACGAGCCCGAGGAGCGCCAGACAGAGATAGATGAATCCGCCCAGCTTGCAGAAGGTCTGCGCCGAGGCGTACGCGCGCGCCGCCATGAGGCCCCAGATGCCGAACAGGATGTGAACCACGTTGTGGAGCAGGTTCACCGGGAAAATACCGAGAATCAATCCGGGGCTCGTCACGCCCATCGACATTCCACCGGGATACGCGAATCCGAGCAGCCCGACGAGAATGAAGACGACGCCGAAGATCATCGCGACACGCTTGACCATCTGGACCTCCATGAGGGCGTGGGTGACCATCTGAATCGAGATCTATCCGGGAGAGCCGACGGGCACCCGATTTCGGTGATGGGGCGCCACAAACACCATATGGTAGTACGGTGAGTGTGTCCAGATGGAAAAAAATTGACTGTCCGCCAGTTCTCCGCCAGTTCTCCTACAACAGCGTTCCATGAAGGACGATCAAGGCGACCAGGAAGTAGATACTGAGTCCCGTGACGTCCACGAGGGTCGCGACGAAGGGCGCTGAGGCACTGGCCGGGTCGAAGCCCAACCGTCTCAGAACGAACGGAAGCATCGAGCCCGCGAGGGAGCCGAACGTCACGATGCCGACGAGCGAGAGTCCGACGGTCAACGCGACGAGCATCCACGAATGAGGGATGATCTGCGCCGCGGGGCACGCACCTGACGTGGCGGGGATTCTGCAGAGGTTGTAGTCGTAGCCGACCGGGAACGATGGATAGTGCACCTTCATTTGCTGCCAGACCGAGATTCGAATTACCCCGATCACGCCGAGGATCGCGCCCAAGCTCAGCCCCGACGGCAGCTCGCGAGCCGCGACGCGCCACCAGTCCTTGAGCTCGATCTCTTGCAGGGCCATGGCGCGTGTCACGAGCGACGTCGCTTGCGAGCCGGAGTTGCCCCCCGAGCTCATGACCAGCGGGACGAAGAGCGCGAGCACCGCGACTTTTTGGAGCTCGATGTCGAAGTGCTGCATCGCGGTCGTGGTCAGCATCTCGCTGATGAGCAGGACGCTCAGCCATCCCGCCCGCTTCTTGATCATCGCCACGAGTCCGATCTGCATGTACGGCTCGTCGAGAGCCTCCATACCGCCGAACTTCTGGACGTCCTCCGTCTGCTCTTCCTGGATCGCGTCGATGACGTCGTCGACCGTGATCACGCCGAGCATGTGCCCGGATTCGCTGACGACCGGCACGGCGACGAGATCGTAGTCCGCGATCACCGTCGCGACTTCTTCTCGGTCGGCGCTCGAGCGGACGCTCTGGACTTCGCTCCAGGCCATGTCGCCGATCTTGGCGCCCGTCGGCGCGGCCAATAGCTCGCGCAGCGAGATCACGCCGACGACCCGTCCGTTTTCGTCGGTCGTGTAGATCGCGTACATCGCCTCTTTCCGGCCCGAGCGGGCGACCGCGCGCACCAGCTCGAGCGTCTTCTCGACCGTCGCATCGGCGGACACCGAGACAAACTCGGTCGTCATCAGGCCGCCGGCGGTGTCCGGCTCGTACGAGAGGAGCCGTTCCGTCTCCTGACGCGCTTCCTTCGGAATCTCGGAGAGGATTTCCTCGACGTGCTCTTCGTCGATCTCCTCGAGCGCGTCGGCGCGGTCGTCCGGCGTCATCTGCGTGACGAGCTCGGCGGCCTGGCGCGGAGTGATGCCCTCGAGGAACTCTGTCCTCACCTCCTCGTCCATGTACTCGAGCACGTCCGCGGCGCGCGACGCCCCAAGCGCGGCGAGGAATTTCTGCAACTGGTCGCGGTCGAGCGCGTCCGCGACGTCGGCGAGATCCGCGGGGTGGATCTCCTCCGTCTCCGCCGCGATGTCCGCCGGCGATTCGACGAGGAGCGCGACGATGTCGGGCGCGAGGAGCGCCGCGACCGGCCGGTCCTCTGGGTTTCTCTGCGGTGGCGTCATGGCCACTCTCCGCTTTGGGTCCTCACCGAGTTCGGCGGAGGCAACATAGGCAAAGCCCCCGGGCCTTTACAACCCTCTGGGCTTTGTTGACGCGCACTAAATGAGATCTTCGCGCATAACGAAATCGTGTTGGCGTCAGCGACAGTCGATAGCGACAGGGGACTGCGCACTCACCTGGCGCTGTCGCTGACGCTGACAACTAGAGTGCCACCCGCACAGTGATCCCCTTAGTGCACGCCCGCTCTCAAACGAGCGGCAGGACTCGGCGGTTCGTTCTCCCGTCTCTCACCACATATCCCGCGACCGCGATCGCATCGCGCAGCTGCTCGACTGTGACGGTGCCGTCGTGCTCGACGACGGCGGACCCGATGGAAACTTCGGCCCTATCGATTCCGGGAACCGCGGCCAGGGCGGTGAACACGGCCCGCACGCAGTGCTGGCACGTCATCCCATCGACGGTCACGGTCGTGATCATGCGGGAAAGATAGGCCGATGATAAGTTCTGGCGCATGCAAATCGCCTTTTTGGGACTCGGCGCCATCGGGCGGCCGATGGCCGCGAGGATCGCCGCCTCGGGACTCCCGTTGACCGTATGGAATCGCACGGCGTCGCGCGCCGCCGATTTCGCGAAGGAGTTCGGCGCTCGGCACGCAGCCACTCCCTCGGACGCGGCGCGTGACGCGGACGTCGTTGTCACCTGCATGCCGACCTCGCGAGACGTCGCCAGCTTGCTCGATGGCCCCGACGGCCTGATGGCCGGCCTCGGGGACGGAGCCACGCTGATCGATTGTACGTCCGGCGACCCCGCCACGTCGCGCGGGATTCGCGATCGCCTCGCGGAAAGGAATGTCGGCTACATCGACGCGCCCGTGAGCGGCGGCACGACCGGAGCGGAGAAGGGGACGCTCACGATCATGGTCGGCGGCGACGCCGCGGTCCTCGAGCGGGCCCGACCCGTGCTGGAAACGTTCGGCCAGAAAATCGTGCACTGCGGCGAGGTCGGGGCCGGCGACGCCGTCAAGGCCGTCAACAATGCCTTTCTCGCCACGCACATTCTGGCTGCCGCCGAGGGACTCGCCGCGCTGGTGAAGATGGGCGTCGACCCGAAGGTCGCGCTGGACGTGATCAACGCTTCGAGCGGCCGGTCCAACGCGTCGATGAACCTGATTCCCGAGCGCGTGATCACACGCAAGTTTCCCCGCACGTTCCGGCTGGCGCTCCTCGAGAAGGACGTCGGCATCGCCGCCGAGGTCGCACGCGAGACGCGCGTGCCGGCGCCTATTCTTCAATTGACAGCCGATCTGTTTCGGATCGCGCGCGGCGAATTCGGGGAAGTCGCCGACCACGTGGAGGCCGTGAAAATGGTCGAGCAGTGGGCCGGGGTGGAGATCGCATGACGATCGTTGCCGGGCTGGACCCGAATTGGACTGTCGGCGTCGACGAGATTCGTTCGCACTTTCCGGCGTTGGAGCGCACGCACGCCGGATACCCGGTTGCGTATTTCGACGGCCCGGGCGGCACCCAGGTCCCGCGCTCCGTCGTGGCGGCGATGGATGACTATCTCTTCCACCACAACGCCAATACGCACTGGCTCTACCCGTCGAGCCAGGAGACCGACGATCTGATCGCGCGCGCGCGGGCGGCGCTCGCGGATTTCGTCTTCGGCCGCCCCGACGAGATCGTGTTCGGTCAGAACATGACCACGCTCACCTTCCACCTTGCGCGTGCGATCGGTCGGGAGCTCGGCAAGGGTGACGAGATCGTTCTCACCGAGTTGGATCACCACGGCAACGTCGCCCCATGGCGAGCGCTCGAGAAGGAGCGCGGCGTCACCGTACGCATGGCGCAGATGCGCCTCGAGGACGGCACGCTCGACTGGAATCACTACCAAAGCTTGCTCAATCCGCGGACGAAAGTGGTGGCCATCTTCGCCGCCTCGAACGCGTTGGGCACGTTGAACGGCCTCAATCAGGCCTCGAAAATGGCGCGCGCCGCGGCGCCGAACGTGCGGATATTCGTCGACGCCGTTCACTACGCGCCGCACAAAGCGGTCGACGTGAAGCTTTTCGACTGTGATTTCGTCGGGATGTCGGCGTACAAATTCTATGGTCCGCACATCGGCGTGCTGTGGGGCAAGCGCGCGGCGATCGAGGCGCTCGACGCGCCGCGGCTCGATCCGGCGCCGCAGGAGTCGCCCGAGCGACTCGAGACGGGCACGCAGAACCACGAGGCCATCGTCGGCGCGGGGGCGGCGGTGGATTTCATCGCGTCGCTCGCGGTGCGCTCGGCGTCTCGTCGGGACGGGGTGGTGCAGGCGCTGCGCGGGCTCGAAGCGCGCAACTCCGTGCTGTTCGAGAAACTCTGGTATTCGCTCACGGACATCGACGGTGTCAGGCTGTACGGGCCGGAGCCGGGCCGCGGTCGCACGCCGACGCTGTCGTTCACGCTGCGCGGGCGTTCAACCGACCACGTCGCGACCAAGCTCGCGCAGCGAGGCGTGTTCGTGTCGAACGGCGACTTCTACGCCGCGACGATCGCCGACCGGTACGGTGTCGGTGGAAACGGCGGCGGCTTCGTGCGCGCGGGCTGCAGCTGCTACACCACCGAAGAGGAGATCGATCGTTTGATCGAAGGCGTCCACCAGATCGCCGCCGGTCGTGCGTAGCCTCCTTGTCGGTGCCGTCCTCTCGGCCGTTGCCGCGACTCCCGCCCTCGCCCAGCGAGTGCGAGGGACGCTCACCGACAGCTCGACGCACGAGCCGATCACCGGAGCGGTCGTCACGGTCTCCGATTCGTCAGGGCGCTTTCTCGCCCGCGGCATCGCCGGCGGCGACGGTCGCTTCGACATTCCGCGATTCCCAGGCTCGAAGCAGATCCGCATCGTGCGAATCGGCTATCGACCGATCGACGCGACCGTTCCGGCCGGAAACGAGCAGCTCGAGCTGGAAATGCGCGCGATCGCATCGCAACTCGCCGCCGTCACCACCTCCGGGCGGCGAGTGTGTCCCGGCGACGACGCCAACAGCCAGGCGCTTCAGCTCTGGGAGCAGGCGCGCAGCGGCTTTCTCGCCGCGGTCGTGGCCCGCGACGCCCACCCCCCGAACCTTCAGCTGCGGTACTTCAGGGTCGAGCGCGACCCGATGGTCAGGCGCGTCGTGGACGACAGCATCTGGTCCAAGACGCTGGTCGGCGATCAGCCGTTCGTCGCCGCCCGATCGGCGACGGTGTTCGCGACCGAAGGCTACATGCGCGAACGCGCCGGGGGAGACCGCGACTATTACGCGCCCGACGAAGCCGTGTTGCTCGACCAGGCGTTCGCCGGAGCGCACTGTCTACGCGTGTCGGCGGCCGATCAGGCGCACCCCGCCGAAATCGGCATCGGGTTCGAGCCGGTGACACCGGAGCGCGACAGCCTCGTCGAGATCCGTGGCACGGTGTGGCTCGACCAAAAAACGCTCGACCTTCGGACCGTCGATTTCGAGTACACGAATCTCGAACCGGTGAAGGGCGGCAGCGGCGGCAGCATCTCGTTTCAATCCATGCCGAATGGCGTGCCGATGATCGTCCGGTGGACGATCCATTCTCCAATCATCGCGACCGACGAAACCGAGATGTCGAGCGGCATTCGGCGAAGCTTGCCGCCGAGGCGGGACCGGCACCGCTATCGCGTACTCGGCTATCAAGTCCTGGGCGCGGAAGCGCGGCAAGTCATGTGGCCCGATGGAGCAATCTGGCGTCCGCGGCTCGCGTCGATCACCGGGGTCGTCGTGGATCTGCACGGCCGGCCCATGCCGGGAATGCGCGTCTGGCTCAATGGAATGTCGGACACCGTCGTCACGGACAGCGCCGGACTATTTCGTTTGCCGCGTCCGGTGATCGGCGGATTGTTCAGCGTCGTCGCGGCCGACAGCACGCTCGCGTCGGGCGGCATCAATCAAACGGTGCCGCATACCTTGGTGGTGTCTGACGAACGAAGCCCGGCCGCCGACATCAGTGTCGACGTGCTCAAGATGTATCCGCGCGGCGATGCGCTGAAGGTGCAGTGTCCGAACAACAATTACGTCGAGGGGCAGGGAGTCGCGATTCTTCGCGTCCTCGACACGGCCGGCGTCGTTGCGAGGCGCGCGCACGTGGACATGGAGACCCTCCAGACGGTCGTCCTCGGCGACACGCTGACGCGGGCGGTGCATCGCCAAGGCGAGATCGACTTCACGGGCGCCTTCATCGTGTGCGGCGCCTCGCTCCAACAGCCGATGGCGTTTCACGTGTCGCTGGGCGAGGAACACGGCGACGCCGCGATCAGCCGTTGGTCCGAGAACGTGATGGTGCTGACGCTTCGCCTACATACCGGCTCGCCCTGATCGCTACTTCTTGCGCGTCGTGAGCGTTTTCTCGAGCGCCGGTAGGTACACGTCGTACGCCGACCCGGGGTTCCACATCACCCAGCCGTCGTAGCCCGAGTCGTACACCGCTTTCTTCTCGTCGCGCAGCTGTTCGGCGCCGTATGCCGGTTTGCCGAGTGTGAACGCCTGCAGCCACGGGCGGACGTGCTCGGGTTCCTTGATACCTAGTTTCTGATCGCGTTCGCGCGCCTTTCCGATGGCGATCGTGATGACCTTGTATGGCTCGGCGTTCGGCGACTTGATGTCGAACGAACCGTGCGGATAGTGCGACGGATAGACCATCGGCAGCAGCACGTCCGCGTTTGGCGAGAGCTTCTCCCACTCCTGTCCGACCTCGAGCGCGCCGTTCACCGTCGTGACGAGACCGAAGATGTCCGCGGTCGAGCGCACACCAAGCTTGTTGAGGCGTGTCTTCGCTTCCTTGAGATACTCGGCGAGCGCGTTCGGCTTGGTCACGTCCTTCGAGTCGGGGAAGACCTGCTTCGGAAGACTCGGATACGGTTCGGGAAACCGGATGTAGTCGAACTGGATCTCGCCGAAACCGAGCTTCACCAACTCTTCGGCGACGCCGATGTTGTAGTCCCAGAGCTCGTGATGATAGGGGTTCACCCAGGCGAGTCCCTTCTTGTCGCGCCACACCGAGCCGTCGGTCTTTCGGATCGTCCACTCGGGATGCACGCGGGCCGTCACCGAATCCTTGAACACGACAATGCGCGCGATCGGGAAGATTTTGTGCGCCTTGAGCGTGTCGAGGAGCGCGACGACGTTGGCCTTTCCGGAATTGCCGGCGTTCTTCGCGAACTCCGGATTCTTCGTCGCGTAGTTGAGCCCGAACTCGTCCTTCATGTCGATGACGAGCGCGTTGATCTCCGTCGTGTCGGCGACGGCGACCAGCTTGGCCATCTTCCTCCGGCTCTGCGCGGCCCACCGGTTCACGTACAACGCGCGTACGACGGCCGGCCCCCGCTCCGCCGGCTGTTGCGCGCGTGCGGGGAAACCGCTGAGAGACGTCAGTGCGAGAAGGCCGGCGGCCAGACGCGCGGAAATCATTCGGGGCTCAGATTGTCGTTGGAGATACCGGAAACTAGTCGCGTCTCGCAGAGCATCGGTATCACGTCACGATCGGCTGGCCGCGATCGGCGGTGCAAAGTTTTGTTCTTTGATCCGCGGTATTGTCGCTAAGATCCGCGTTCATCCGCGTTCCAATTGCTCTGACCGGCGAGAGTAGCGCATGTCGCGGGGACGGTCCGCACTGCCAGTATATTCCCTTCTCAGGATGTTTAGAGCCTCCAGACGAGCAGCCCGCCACGCTTTGGCCGCGGTGCTCCTTTCGATTGTCGCGTGTGGACGTTCGGGAAGCCCGGTTGCCCGAAGAGATCCACCGCCGCGCGCCGAATTCCTCGTCGTCGGCAGCGACTCGACGTACTGGATCTCGACGATGGAAGGGCGTTCGGAGGTCCGCGGCGAGCCGCTCGTGCTCGCGCGCTACGGCGGACGATGGTACGAGGTTTACAGCGCCGATGACGACCGGTCGTACGACGACGCGCTCCTCGTCGGACAGTTTCTCTTTCGGCGCGACTTGCTCACCGGCGACAGCGCGCTCGTGTTCGCGGATACCGCCGTGCCTCGCATGGCCGCCGCATACGCCCGCGCGCATCCCGATGAAAAGCCGCTGGCGCCGGACGAAGACGGCGAGACTGATCCGAGCCAGCAAGCATCGGCCGAACTCGACATCCTCGATGTCTTCGGACCATTTCTATCATATGAATATCGTCTTGACGTCAGCACGCGCGGCGGAAGCTCGTGGCGCGCGACGCGGCGGGGCGTGGTCGACCTTCGCTCAGGGAAACCGAGCAGTGTGCGTGATTTGTTCGGTACCGCGACCGGCGATCGCGTGATCGCGGCCGGCCGCCGCCAGTTCGAGATCATGCGCGACTCGGTGACGCGGGTCGCATTCGCGCTGGGTCCGGACGAGCGTCGCGCCGCGGCAGCCCTCGCCCAGCAGAAGTTCGACGACCGCAGTTTCTCGATCACGACGCTCGGCGGGCGCGCGGCCATTGCCTTTCACGTTCCGGGGCGCGGCGATGGTCCGGAGGGAAACGGCCTCGAGCTCGATCCGCTGCCCGTCGATTCAGTCGCCTGGTCCCCGGACTCGGCGTCGGCCCGGGCGCACACGGATTCTACGGGAAGCGAGCACTGGGACGCTCCTCGCTATCGTGTTATCGCGCGGTATGATACGACCGGCGACGTCGCACATTTGTCGATCTCCGACAGCGCCCGGCGGGAGTGGCCGTTGGCGTCGGTCGGAGCGCCGGTGCATCGCGTGGACTGGCTCGATCGTCCTCCGATCAGCCCGGGCGACCGTCAGGCGCTCGTGCGTGCCTTTAACGCCGCGTCGATGTACGGCGAGCCGCCGCACGTCGCCACACTCGGCCACTGGAGCCTCCAGTTCGCTCGCCATGATACAGCCCCCCCCCAAGGCAGTCAGAGAAAGCCGCCACGAGTCTTCCGAGCTCATGCTGCCCCAGCACGCCAACAACATGGGCCACGTGTTCGGCGGCGTGATTCTTTCGATGATGGACAAGACGGCGGCGATCGCGGCGTTCAGGCACAGCCGAGCGGCGGTGGTCACGGCCTCGATCGACCGCGTCGACTTCCGCGAGCCAATTCACCTCGGCGACCTTCTGGTCATGAAAGCCAGCGTCAACTGGGTCGGACGCACCTCGATGGAAGTCGGCGTCCGGGTTGAGGCCGAGGACCTGCTGACCGGCCGGCGGCGGCACACTAACTCGTGCTACCTCACGTTCGTTGCCGTGGACCGGAACGGTCGTCCCATCGAAGTGCCGGGGCTCGTCCCGGAAACGCCGGACGAGAAACGCCGCTGGGCGGCCGCCAAGGAACGCAGGCGGCGGCGGTTAGAGGAACGGGAAGAAGAAGCACGCACCAACGAACACGTAGTACGCAACGGCTAGAGCGCGAACGAGAGACATGCAATTGTTCACGGTCGACCAGGCCAATAGAACCCTCCCGCTGGTTCGCAAGATCGTCGAAGACGTCGTGCGGCAGCACCGCAAATGGCGCGAGACGATCCTCGAGCTGGATCTCGTCGCGTCGACGAACCGCGCCGAGGATTCGCGCAATCGCGCCGAGCAGCTGGAGCGTCAGGCGCAGGCGTACGCGCGCGAGCTCGATGGATATCAGCGTGAGCTCGAGGAGCTCGGCATCCAGCTCAAGGATCCGCGTCTCGGCCTCGTGGACTATCCGAGCGAATACGACGGCCGCGTGGTGCTCTTGTGCTGGCACCTCGGCGAGCCCCAGGTTCAATTCTGGCACGAGCTCGACGCCGGGTACGCCGGACGTCAACCGCTCGCACCCGCCGTCGCCGTTTGAACCGCGGGCCCGCGCTGACCGCCGGGCCGAATCAAAAAACACGAATATCGAAATGCGTCCAAGAACGTGGCGTTCTCCCGACGGCATTCTCTGGGTCGTCGACGTGGATCTCCCGGGCTCCAGCAACGCGATGGTGCTGTTCTATCATCCCGGCGGAACGAGCGCGCGGACGGACCGCTACGCGTGGTACATCAGCGCGGGTCCCGAAGCGCGGAGCGTGACGTCGCGGCTGCCGAAAAAGAAGGTGCTCGAGTCGTTGACGGACGAAGATCTCGGCCGGCTGTACCGGCGGTCGATGAAGATCTCCCGGCCGAATGCGATTCGAGGTCAGAGCACACTCCTCGGGTAACGGCGCAGAACCGTCGGTCGGCACCTGCCACTACGCTGTTATCTCGAGGCTCGGCGCGAGCCAAGCTGCGAGCGTCAGCTGGCAGCAGGAGCCTTGAGCCGGAAACGACGCGCGCTGTCCGTCGCTAGCTCAAAGCTCTCGCTGACAGCTGTTACTCGAGGCTTGGCTCGCCTCCGCTTCCGAGACGCGCGTCAGGCCAAGCGTGGCCTGAGCCATCGCTGTGAGCTCGCAGCTCAGTCCTGAAAGGGAACCTCGATCTCCATCCCGTCCTTCCCGATCGTCGTACTGGGAAACACGGATCTCGCCTGCTCCTCCAGGTCCGACGCGTCGCGCGAGTATCGCGCTGAAAAGTGGGTGAGGACGAGTCGTCGTACGCCGGCTTCGCACGCGACCCGACCGGCTTCTCGCGCGGTCGAGTGTCCGGTCTCGATCGCCCGCTCGGCCTCTTCGTCACCGAACGTCGCTTCGTGAATCAGGAGATCCGCGCCGCGCGCGGCGTCGATGGTCGCGGAACAGGGACGCGTGTCTCCGGTAATGACCACTGTGCGTCCGGATCTTTTTGCGCCCACGAGCTCCGACGATTCGATCGTACGACCATCGTCCAATGTTACGGATAAGCCTCGATGCAATCTTCCCCACTGTGGTCCTTCGGGGATTTTTAACTCGCGTGCTTTGTCCGGATTGAATCGACCTTTGCGTTCTTCTTCGACGATCGCGAAGCCGATGGACATGGCGCCACGATGGTCGACGGCGAACGCGCGGACGGCGTAGCCCGTGCGGTCGATCGATTGACCATCGTGAACCTCGAGGATCTCGACAGGAAAAGTGGCGCGCTCGAAGCCGAGGCCCTCCACGCGTTTCAGGACTTTGGCGGTCCCTTTGGGTCCCCAGAGGCGGAGGACATCGGTTCGGCCCTGAAGGGCCATGGTTCGGATCAAACCGATCACACCGAGCAAGTGATCGGCGTGCATGTGAGTGAAGAAGATGTCTTGGAGAGAGAACGAAATCCCGTAACGCATCATCTGGCGCTGCGTGCCTTCTCCGCAGTCGAACATCAGCGTTTCACCTTCGCGGTGAACCGCGACCGAAGCGACGTTGCGCTCAATGGTCGGACGCGACGCAGATGTTCCGAGAAGGTGTACGGTCAGCGACATGGTCGGTGAATATAGCCGTGAGGTGGAACCGTTCTTGCTGGGCGTAGGCCTCCTACGCGAATTCCCTCAGGTCGGGGCCGCTAACGGCAAGCCATTTGCACTGAATCGGTCGACGGTGGCCGGAAAGTGAAGGGCGTTGTGACCAAAGCCACTCATTCAGGAGGAGTTGGAATGCCGAACAAGGGCAACGAGGATCGCACCACGGCCGCCGGAGGAACCGGCGCGAGTGGATCTGGAAGCGCGCGAGCGCGTAGCAATCGCGGTTTCGCGTCGATGGACCGGAGCAAGCAACGAGAGATCGCGAGCAAGGGCGGAAAGGCCGCTCATGCCAAGGGTACGGCGCACGAATTCGATTCGGGCGAGGCGCGCGAGGCGGGTCGGAAGGGTGGCGTCGCCGTCAGCCGCAACCGCGAACACATGGCGGCCATCGGCCGTCGGGGCGGCGAAGCGCGCGGACAGTCCCGCAACCGGAACACCGCGGGCGCTACATCGCACACGCACGGCACGTCGATCGAATCGCGGTACCAGAACCATCCAGGTGGGTTGGAGAGCGACCGCGAGGTCGCGATCGGCGGACACGCGGAAAACAACACCGCCGACGCTCACGGCTCGCGTGGCAGCTCCTCGCTCGGCAACGAACGCCGCGCGTCGAGCTTGATCACTCGCGATTTCCGATAGAGGACTCCGAAGCCGAGGCTGAGACGGCGCGCCTAGGCGTGCCGTCGCGCAGCTTCGAGCTTCGCGTCGTCAATGTTCCCGCCGCTGACCACGATCGCGGCGGGCGTCTTGATCGATTGAAGCTTGCGGAGCAAGACGGCTCCCGCGGCACAGGCGCCGGCGCCTTCGACGCGCTCGCCGTGCGTCGACCAGAGCCACGCGATCGTCTTCCCGATCTCCTCCTCCTCGAGCGTCACCATGTCGTCGATGGCGTGGCGGCCGATGTCGAGCGCGTCCTCGTCGATCTGACCCGCCAGGCCGTCGGCGAGCGTCGGCAGATTCTCGATCTCGACGACGCGCCCGGCGGCCAATGACCGTGACATCGCGGCCGTGTTCACGCTCTGCGCGGCCGCAATCCTGACATGCGGCGCGACCGCTCTCACGAGCGTCCCGCATCCACCGAGCAGACCGCCCCCGCCCACGTTCACGATCAACGTTTGCAGTCCAGGGAGGTCGCCGAGAATCTCGAGCGCCACGGTTCCTTGACCGGCGAGCAGCATGTCCCCGAGGCACGGGTTGATGAACGTCGCTCCGTGATGCGCGGCGAAGCTCTTCGCTGCATCCATCGCCGCGTCGTAGTGCGGCTGCGACGTGTCCATCGCCGCGCCGAGTGCCGAAATGCCGTCGCGTTTGACCTGCGGCGCGGTGGTCGGAACGAAGATCGTCGCGTGTGTGCCGAAGTGCTTGGCCGCGTGCGCGACGCCAAGCCCGTGGTTGCCGGCCGACGACGCGACAACGCCTCGCGCCCGTGCGTCGAGCGGCAGTGTCGCGAGCACATTGAGCGCGCCACGAAGCTTGAACGAACCGGTGATCTGTCGGTTTTCGAGCTTGAGATAGACGTCGCCCCCGGCCATGCCGCTCAGCGCGTCGCTCCGCACGAGCGGGGTGCGACGGATGAGGGGTCGGATGCGATCCGCGGCCGCGATGACGTCGGCGGCGTTCAGGTCTCGAAACATTCTACCGTTTGTTACCTCCGGCGCGCTCGCAAGTCAACTTGACGCAAGCGCAGTCGCCTTCTAGTTTTACGTCGTGTGGGAGGCGGCCCCGCGACCTGCGGGGCCTTTTCCATGGGGCTGAAGTCGGAAGGGGCTGTAGCTCAGCTGGGAGAGCGCTGCAATCGCACTGCAGAGGTCACCGGTTCGATCCCGGTCAGCTCCATGAAGACGCGGCGCGTTGACACTTCCGCCGCGGTTGTACGTAGGGAAAGACTATAAGGCACGGTTCTAGCTAGAATCGGCCTCCGGAAATATGCCCGCCGCCGCTCGGTAGGACGCAGAGTTCCAATGACGGCGCGCGAGGCAACACCGGAGAGACTGCCTAAGAGGCGCGGCGCCACCTTCGGTGGCGCCTTTTTTTTCGGCCAGTTCGGTTTCGAGGCGCACCGCGACGTATGGCCCGCGCTAGAAGTCGGACGTCCGATTTCGGACATCTGACGTCAGACCCTGCGTTGCACGTAGAGGCTCCGCGACAGGTCGGAGCTCCTGCTGTTCACGCCGGGTCTGACGTCGGACCTCAAATGTCAGACGTCCGATGTCCCCAAAGCCGTACTCGCCGTTCCAAAACAGTCGTCAGATTGGCCGCGATCCCACCGCCGTGTGTGGTCTCGCGCCGTTACGGCTTGGCGATGTCCGACCCTCCCTCCTCGCGCGGATGCCACGCGCGGGCAACAGTTTTCAAGTCGGCCTGCATCGCGACGAAGCCGTCGTGGAGGAACTTGTCCTCCTCGGCCTCGACCGTCGCATCCAGATCGCTCATCATGCGCCCTGCGAGCGAGCCGAGGAATCGCGCGATCGTACTCTCCTGGACGTCGAACCGCGCGCGCCGCGCGAACACTGTTTGAGCCCCGGCGGTGTCGCGGACCGAAAGCTGGAACAGGGCGCCCTGGCCCAGGAACGGGCGATGCAACGGCGTCCGGATCAGCCGCTCGGTGACGAGCGGAAGTTCCCATTCGGGCTCGCGCTGCGCGATGATCGAGATTGCCCGCTCGTGGCCGACGTTCGAGATCACGAAGTCGGTCACGAGCTGCCGGAATCCCACGTGGAACAGCTTCACCTTCATCTTGATGTCGGACGTCAGGCGCAGTGTGTCGGACCAGGGCTTGAGGGGGCCGGTGAGGGGCGCCAGTCGTCCTTCGGCGATGCGATAGCGGAACGTGACGAAACGATCGCGTCCCGTCGCGTCGAGCAGCGTCGTGCCGTTCTTGTCCGCCAGCACGAAGTGGTACTTCGCCGGACCGAGATACTTCTCGAGGTACTTCGCCAGCGCCGGATACGCACCTTGCATCGCCTCCGGGTGGAACCCCGCGGTGATCGATACGCTCGTCCCGCCGCCGGCCGCGGCCGCGAGATGCAACGAGTCGATCGCGAATCCGCGACCGAACGCCGCCGACGTGCGCGGAAAGGCGGCGCGGTAGTCCTCGCGAAGCTGCGCCTCGGTCCGGCCTTCCGCGACGCGAAAGAGGGCGACGAACAGGTTGCTTACTTCGGCCGCCGAAATCGAACCGACGCCCATTTCGACGTCCGTATCCCAGCGATAGACGTCAGGCTCCAACGACCGAAGCTGAATCGTATGCCGCGTGTCGGCCCCCCGCACGATCGGCATCGGGGACGGTCGAGTCTCGATTCGATAGCGGGCCGTCTTGTCGTCGGTCTCGCCCCGCGCGAACAGCGTCCGGGTGGTCGAATTCGGCATGATCGACCACACGGAGCTGTCGCTGAACACGCGCGACGGGACTAGTGCTGCCTGCGCGAGCCGGAGACGAGCCTGCTCGAACTTGGGTTCGAGCTCGACGCGATCGAATCTCGCCGCGATGGACTCGAAGAGCTCATTGGCGCGCGCCTCGGCGACGGGCGGCGTGGGGCCCAGTCCGCGGAAGGTGTCGGCGCACGCGCCGAGCAAGGGGCAAGCGAGGATGGCTGCGGCTGCGACGCCAGCGGTCGGATTGCGAAGTGGCAAGCGGCGGCCGAAGTTGAGTTTACGGACCGTGCGACGAGCGCCGATCCAGACTCTGCTGGTGGGTGGGACAGGCCGCCATCAGGGTTGAACGGGTGCGTTATGTCAAGTATAATCAAGATGTTCGCCGCTCCGCTGTCAGGGGGACGGCGATTTTTTGCCCCTTGGTGTAACTGGCAACACGCCTGACTCTGGATCAGGAGAGTCCTGGTTCGATCCCAGGAGGGGCAACTTGCAGCGACTCAACCGGTTCGGTTGGGTCGCTTTTTTATGTGAATCAGGCCGCTCCCCCTGTTTCTTCCTGAGATTGATCCGGGCTCGCACGTTGCTCGGCAAGCTCAAGCGAAGCGATTCGTACCCACGCTGAGTATCCTCGAGTGGGCGCCTCGTCGCTCCGATTTCAAGGAGCCTTTGCAAAGACAACTCCCACCATTCGACTGGCACCAAGCCAGGCCGGTCGCGTCGGAGTCGCTCAACAGCGTCATGTGGATGAAGCAGCAAGACGTAGCCAAAACGGCGTGCATCATGGCGAACAGCGTCGCGAGCGCGATCATCGACAGGAGCATACCAAGCATGCCGATCGGCATCACGCTCTTCATCGAGTCTTGCGTGCGGTACACGGTCGCAACGCGAGCGAATTCGGCGCGCATCGCCGAGCCGCTGAAGAAGGCGCCCCCAGGAGGAAGTACGTCGCGAAGGACGCCACGGCGGCCGTGCAGATACGTACGACAGTCATGGGTGTCGTTCGCTTTCCGCGAGATAAATGAGAAAATCGAAATTTCCCGGCGCCACGCCCTGCTCACGCAGGAGCAACGCAACTTGACCGCGATGATGTACCGCGTGCAGCGCCGCGTGCTCGAGCAAATCGCGGACACGCATCTCGTGCGTCGGCCCTCCGCCAAACGCGAAGCGCACCGTGCGCGACACGTCGGCGTCCGACAACCCGACGAGGAACGCCCGCACGTGCTCTTCGACCTCGGCCCACGTCTGACGAAGCGCATCCAGCGTCGGGAAGTTCTCGGGCTTGAGTGCATCGCCGCGCGACGGCCCGCCACAGCGATCCAACCAGCCCCACTCCGCGCTCAAGACATGCACGAGCGTGTTCCGTATCGACCCGTAGCTTCCGGCGACCGGCGCCGCGAATTGCTCGGCGCTCAACGGCTCGATCGCCGCAAAGAGTCTTGCGTTCGCCCAATAGCTGTAGTCGAATATGCGCTGAAGATCAGATGGTTGCACGCGGCCCCCTCAAACCAGTAGTGTAAAAAAAGCGGAATCCGGCCATTTCCGCGGCCAGGGATTCCGCCTACTCTCGCGCCGAACGCATGCACCCGAAGGGCCCCTATGGTCGGCGCGTTTCAGTTCGATTGTCGCCGCATCCTATTGCGCAGAGAACAGAGCGTCAAGCGGTGCTGTCAACTACAAGGTTGGTCATGCAGGGGACCGTCCTCAAGATCAGCGACGTGTCGAATCGCGTTCTACACGCGGACTGGATCTGTGAAATGATCCACGTCGCCCACCCGCGGATGCATCACCGATGCCCGTTTGATATGCACGACGGCTGTCTTCGGGGCAACGGCGGAGACGATTTCGCTGTCCCACTCCGGTGCGGTGTGCAACAGATCGCCATCGCGGTACGTTCGTTGGAAGGTGACCTGGCGTGGAGCGAGCATGACCGATTTTCTGCAAGACATCCGATACGCCCTTAGGACCTTCAGGCGAACGGCCGGCCTGACTGCCGTAATCGTCGCGTCGCTGGCGATCGGCATCGGCGCGAACAGCGCGGTTTTCAGCGTCGTCGACGCGCTCCTGCTCAAGCCGCTCCCATATCCGGAGCCCGAGCGACTGACGGTGCTGTGGCTCCGGTCGCCGGGCATCAACATCCCGCAGGACTGGCCGTCACCCGGCCAATACACGGACATCAAAAACGAGAATCGGTCGTTCTCCGAGCTCTCGATCTCGCAGGGTCGCGCGGGAACGCTGATTGGCCGCGGTGGCGAAGCGCCGTTTCCCGAGCCGCAGCGTGTCGAGGCGCTGCTCACCTCCTCGAGCCTTTTTCATATGCTCGGGGCGAAAGCTCGCTACGGCCGGCTCCTGCAGCCAGACGAAGACGTGCCGGGCAAGGCGCCCGTCGTCGTGCTGAGCAACGCGTTCTGGAAGCGCACATTCAACGGCGATCCAACCATCGTCGGCAAGACGATCGTGCTGAACGGTCTCAGTCCACGGGATTCGATCCATCAATTTCAAGTCGTCGGCGTGCTTGACGCGAATTTTCTCTTGAACGCCGAGATCATGCCGACCGTGTCGAGCACGCAGCAGATGGATCTCTTTCTGCCGCTCCCACTCGGCGCCGATGCCGTGAATCGCCGCGGGGACGAGAACTACAATCTCATGGCGCGGCTCAAGCCAAACGTGACGATGACGCAGGCGCACGCCGACGTCGCCGCGATCGCGGCGCGGATTCGGGACAAGGACAAGCGCGATCGCACCTTCACGATCGACGTCGTGCCGCTCGTCGAATCCGTGGTCGGCAACGTGCGGCTCGCGGTGCTGGTCCTGATGGGCTCCGTGACGCTCGTCCTGCTCATTGCGTGCGCGAACGTCGCGAACCTGTTGCTCACGCGCGCGAGCTCACGGCAAAAGGAGATCGCCGTTCGCGTTGCGCTCGGGGCAAATTGGCGGCGTCTCGTGCGGCAACTCCTCACCGAGACCACGCTGCTCGGTCTCATGGGTGGCGTGGCCGGTCTCTTGGTCGCCGCGCTCGCCCTCGGCGCGATTCGCGCCATCAATCCGGGCAACATTCCGCGCATCGACGCGATCGGTCTCGACGGACGCGTCCTCGCATTCACGTTTGGCGTGTCGATTCTCACGGGCATTCTGTTCGGTCTGGCGCCGGCGCTCAAAGCGGCGCGCGTCGATCTCAACTCGACGCTCAAGGCCGGTGGCAGGAACACTCATGGTGACGGAGGCTTGAGCGGTTCACGCCGGCGGCTCCGTAACCTGCTCGTGGTCGCGGAAGTAGCGATCTCCATCGTGTTGCTCGTTGGCGCGGGGCTACTCATTCGGAGCTTCGTTCAGCTGCAGCGCGTCTCGCCAGGCTTCCAACCCGACGGTGTCGTGTCGATGCGGCTCGGCGTATCCGGGCGTCATTTCGACGATCGCAACGCCGCGCTGGCGTACTGGACCACCTTCGGAGACCAGCTGGCGAGCGTCCCTGGCGTGAAAGAGCGCGGAGCGGTTTCCGCGCTTCCGTTCACGTCATCGGTCGGGTGGGGCCAGATCAATGTCGAAGGATGGACGCCCGAGCCGGGGCACGAGCTGCAAGTCGACCAACGGGGCGCGACGACGAACTACTTCAGCACGATGCGGATCCCGCTCATCGCCGGACGAGTCTTCACCGATGCGGATCTGGCGGAGAATGCGGAACCCGTTGTCCTCATCGACAACAAGTTCGCGCAACGCTTCTGGCCGAAGGGCGAGGCGATCGGCAAGCACGTGTGGTTCAATCCCGCACGAAAGTTCAGGATCGCCGGCGTCGTCGGCACGGTGAAGCAGTATGGCCTCGACGTCGATGGGCGCATTGTCGTTTACATGCCGTCCCCGAATGCGGGCTATCAAGTGGCGAGAACGACCGGCGATCCAATCACCATCGCCCGGGCGATGATCCGCAAGATGCACGACCTCGATCCGACGCTCACGGTGTACGACGTTCAAACGATGTCCGACCGAATGAGCGGCTCGATGGCGCGCCAGCGATTCGCGACGACGATGCTCGGCGCGTTTGCCGCGTTCGCGCTGTTGCTCGCCGTCATTGGTGTCTATGGCGTGATGTCGCGCCTCGTCGCGCAAGGCTCGCACGACATCGGCGTCCGCATGGCGCTCGGGGCCGATCGCGGAGGCATTCTGTTGATGATATTGCGACGCGGTACGGAGCTCACCGCGCTCGGCGTCGTCGCCGGACTGGTCGGCGCCGCGGCGCTGACGCGCGTGATGGCGAGTCTCCTGTTCGGCATCAGCACGACCGACGCGATCACGTTTGCGGTCGTGCCGATCATCTTGATCGCGACGGCCATGCTCGCGACGTACATCCCCGCGCTGCGCGCGACGCGCGTCGACCCGACCGTCGCGCTACGCGAGGAGTGAGCGCGCAGCGGTACGCACCCCGGTTGGCGGACTAACCGCCGAGCGCACTCTCCTCGCGCCACGCCTCGGCGACGAGCCGCAGCACGTGCTCGCGGACGTCGGCCGGCCAGTTTTCCATCAGTCGTTCCAGGCGGGCGTCCTCTTTGGCGTAGAGGGCGCGGATCGCCTCTTCAGCATTCTCGAAATTGCCCGCGACCGCCCAAATGAATCGATAGGCCGCGTCGCGGAGCCGCCGGGAACGTGGTGTCGCTTTGCGGGCCGCGTCGACGAGACGCCTCAGCGTTGCCGACGCTCCGTTCGGCTGCTCGGCGAGCCACTCCCAGTGACGCGGCAGCAACGAGACCTCCTTGCTGACCACGCCGAGCTTCGGCCGTCCGGGGCCAACGCGAGGCGCGTCGGCGGCTCCGGCTCGAGACAGTACCTCGTCCAGTGTGCCGCGAAAGTCGACGTCGACCTGCTTGCCGGTCTCGTCGCCGAAGATCAGCACGGGCTCGCCGCCGGCGTCGAGGTATCGTTTCGTCGCCGTCAGAAGCTGTGGCCACGGGCCGCTGGCGACCTGACGATGGCCGGCGAACGCGGTGAAACTGCCTCTCTCTTCCATAGCCAAAACCCCGGTCTCCAAGACGATTTATCAGGAATGAATACGAAATGGAAGAATATTACCAGGGTATAATTCGCGCAACCGGCACTCGTCGGACAGCCCCATCAGGACATCGGCTTCAACAGGCCTGTACCGTGAAGAAGCGAAGCGGAACCGCCGCGGGGGCGGGGGGACCGAGCACCACGGTCGAGTTCTGACCGAGAGGGAACGCCATTACGCCGGCGTCGAGAACGACGGACAGCTTGTCGCTGAAGGTGATCGTCCCCGCGTCGATCGGCACGCTCACGAAGCTGCTCGCCGACCCGAGGCCGACGAACGACGTGAAGGTGAGATCGTTGCGGTGCATGAGGAGCGGCGCCGTGCTCGACGTGCCGTTGAAGAAGCGCAAGCCCGCCGAGTTTGCCGCCGGCACGAAGTGATTGTCCAGCGTCGTGAGCTGTATGTTGCCGACCGAATCGCCGAACGCGACGATGATGACATTGTCGCCGGACTTCAGGCTTGCCGCGAGCGGAATGGTCGCGCCGGTCCCGCCGTTCGTGATCGCGATTCCATCGATCAGCGCGTGGCTCAGGGTGACAAAGACGCAGCTGGAGGACTGACCGAACACGAGCCGCGCGTTGCCTGAGTCGAGGACTCCCGCGTTGGCGAGCGACACGGGCGTATCCGTCGCATTGACGAGGCGAACGGTGGCGAAGCTGCCGACTTGATTGAAGTTGCTGTGGTCGTAGCATGCGGCGGCCATCAGCGACAGCGCGCCGACGACGCAGTGGAACGGACGGAACATCTGAGCTCCCTGCCGAACGCTGGCGCCGCTCGGCAACGGGCCGAAGCGCGGCGGGTGGGCCATGCCTACCGAAGTTGCAGCGAAGGCAATTCCCGGTCCGAGACCAAACGATCGAGGCGACCCGCCGCGACTAGAGTTCTCGCATAAGCGTCCGCGAACGGAATGCGTCCCAAGGCCAAGCTCGCCTTGGGGGGGCGCGGGGGAGCCGTCAAGGCCGCCGTTGCACACGCACATGCTCTGGTTGGACGGGTGGACAGTAGGGACTGTTACTGTCGATCCGTTGAAGCGTCGACGCGTCACCGTCCACCGCTCGCGCGGTGCCGGTGTTACACGTCGCGTCTCAGCGCGATCGCCGGATCGATGCGCATCGCTCGCCGCGCCGGGAGATACGCGCCGGCGATCGCCGCGGATGCGAGCACCGCGACCGCGGCGACGAACGACACCGGGTCGCTCGGCGAACGCTGCGTCAGCAGGTGCGCGAGTGTGCGGGTCATCAGCATCGCGCCAACCACGCCGACGCCGGCGCCGACTACGATGAATCCCATCGCCGGACCGACCACGCCTCGCACGACGTCGGCACCTTGCGCGCCGAGTGCCGTGCGGATCCCGATGTCGTGCGTTCGCTGCGCCACCGTGTACGAAATCACGCCGTGGATGCCGACCGCCGCCAAGAGCAACGCGACGACAGCGAACGCCGCCATCATCTCGCTCGTGATGCGTTGCGGCGAAAGAGCGCTGCGCTGCACGTGATCGAGCGTCAGCACGCTGCCCGGCGCCACCGTCGGCGCGACACCCGCGATCGCGCGCTCGATCCGGCGCGTCATCGACGCGGGATCGCCCTTCGTGCGAACGACCAACGACTTCGTGCGCCATGGATGCGCCTGCGCGGCGCTCACGTAGTAGGTGGGCGCGTCGGCAGGACCGACGTTGGGGTTGAAGTGAACGTCGCCGACTACGCCGACGACGGTCATCATCGTCGTGTCGTCGCACGCGCACCCGATGCGTTTGCCGACGGGGCTTTCATTCGGCCAATACGCGCGCGCCATCGACTCGCTCACCACGATCGCGCTCGCCGACGTCGAATCGTCGTGGTCGGTGAAGGCGCGGCCGCGGACGAGCGGGATGTCCATCGTCGCGAAATAGCCGGGCGTCACCATCTGCCAGCGAGGCGTACGAGCCGGATCGCTGCGCGTCGGACGCGGCTCGCCCTCGAGAAAAATCCGGCTGTCGTACTTGGCCCAGTCGGGGGGCAGCATCGTCGACAATGCCGCGCCGGTCACGCCGGGCTCCGCCCGAACGGCATCGAGCACACGCGTGTACATCGCCTCGGCGTCGGCCGTCGTCCTGTAGCGCGCGATGGGCGCGGTGAGCTGCATCGTGAGCGCGTGATCGACGCGATAGCCCGGCGCTTCGTTGGCGACCGCTACGAAGCCGCGCACGGTGACCATCGTGCCGACGAGCATCGTGAGGGCGAGGGCCATCTCGCCGGCGATGAGCAATCCGCGCAGCCGGTGCTTCGAGGGACCATGCGACGCACTGCGTCCGCCTTCGTTGAGCGCCTGCCTCGGATCCGCGCCGCTCGCGACGAACGCGGGAGCCAGGCTCACGAGCAGCGCCGAGACGACGGAGACCGCGGCGGTGAAGGCGAGCACACCCGCGCTCAGCTCCATGCGCGTCCATCCGGGATTCAATCTCGCCTGTTCGGCGGGGAGCATGGCGCGCACCGCCTCGATTCCCCAGACGGAGAACAGAGTGCCGAGCAGTCCGCCGGCGAACGCGAGCAGCAGGGACTCGGCGAGCTGTTGGCGCACGACGCGTCCGCGCGACGCGCCCAGCGCGACGCGGACGGCGATTTCGCGAGTGCGGGTCGTAGCGCGAGCGAGCAGCAGGTTGGCGACGTTCGCGCACGCGATGAGCAGCACGAGCACGACGGCGGCGAGCTGGGCGAGCATGAACGGCCGGGGATGTTGTCCATAGAAGGCGTTGGCATCCTCGACGCGCATGTCCCACTTACCGTCGTCCTCAGGATACTCGCGTTGCAGCTGCTGCATGATGCCGTGCACGTCGGCGCGCGCCCGCGCGAGCGAAATTTCGGGGCGAAGCCTGGCGAGCACACCTCGCAGGAATCGCCCGTCGCGCTCGCGGCCGTAGTCTCCGGCGAGCGAGAGCGGCGTCCACAGCTCGGCGCCCGGTGGAAAGACGAAGCCGGCGGGCAACACGCCGACGATCGTGCGCGGCACGTCGTTGATCTGCACCTTTCGGCCGACGACGCCAAGGTCCCTGCCGAACCTCCGGTGCCAGAGTCCGTCGCTGATGATGACGACGTCCGGCGAAGTGGTGTAGCGCGCGTCTTCATCGGTGAACAAGCGGCCCAGCGCGGGCAGGACACCAAGCAGATGGAAGTAGCTCGGAGTCACTCGAAAGCCGGCGATGCGCTCCGGTTCGTCGATTCCGGTCAGGTTGGCGTCGAGGTTGGTGAACGCCGCGAGCTCGCTGAAGCTGCGATTCCGTCGAGCGAGGTCCCCGTAGTTCGCGGGCGCCATCTCGGCGTCGTCCGGGCCCGGTTTCGCCGGCGGCACCTCGGCGACCATCACGAGGCCGGAGGGATCCGTCGCCGGAACGGGGTGGAGCACGAGTGCGGATGTGACGCTGTACACGATCGTCGTGCCACCGATGCCGAGGGCGAGGCAGAGCACCGCGGCGGTGGCGAGGCCTCGGTCGCGGTACATCGCGCGGGCGGCAAGTCGCAGATCTTCGAACATCGTAGGGTGCTCTCTCATGGTCGGCGCGTTGGGTGCAGATGGTAAGAAGCGTGCCTGTCGCGATCGTGCGTCAACCGGGGGTGCGACAACGCGTTGGCGACCGCGAAGCGTCGTCGGAGCCATGCCCCTTGTCCGCTCGTGGGATTTCCACTCCAGAATCGGACAGCCCGGGGGCGGGATCGCGTCAACCCGGGTTCCGCGCTCTAGATTGCGTGAGGAACGCCGCTGCTCGAGTACAGACGAGAGTCCACGATGGGCGAACGGTCCCGCCGGGCTATGAGCGAGCTGAATGACGTAGCAACATCTGGGTCGCCCGACGCGCTGAGCGAGCCCGCCGCCTCAGCTCCCGCGTCGGCGCCGGCGCGGGCTGACCGCCGGCGGTTCGATCGCTCGATCGTCGATGGGCCGCTGGCCCCGGCCGTAACCAAGCTGGCGTGGCCCACCGTCCTGACGAACACGATCGGCGGGTTGCAGGGGATGATCGACCACGCGCTCGTCGGCAACCTGGTGGGGTTCGCGGCGAACGCGGCGATCGGTGTGAGCTGGCAGATCATTCTCGTGGTGATCGTGTTCGTGTCGTCGATGTTCACGGGGATGAGCGTTCTGGTATCGCGATATGTCGGTGCCGGCGACGGGGACATGGCGGACCGTACGATCTACCAGGCCTTCCTGACCGTGATCGTCCTGTCGTTCGGTGTCCTTGCCCCGATCGGCTACGTGTCGGCGCCGTCTCTCTTGTCGCTGGTGAACGCGGCGCCCGCGGTGCGGCACGAAGCGCTGCCGTTCCTGCGGATCATGTTCGTGTTCAGCGGCGGGATGCTGACCTTCTTCATGGTCGGCGGCGCGCTCCGCGCCGCGGGCGACGCACGAACGCCGATGATCCTCGGCATCACGATGACGGCGCTCAACGTCGCGCTGAACGTGGTGCTCATTCGCGGACTCGGACCGATCCCCGCGTTCGGGACGCGAGGGGCGGCCATGGGCACGGCGACCGCCTCGGGGATCGTCGCCATCTATTCACTGTGGAAGCTCGTGCGTGGCGGATGGGTGGTGTCGTTCGCGCATCGCGGCGGGTGGGGACCCGACTGGCCGATCATTCGTGCGCTCTTCCGCTTCGGTCTCCCGGCGGGAATTCAGGGCATCGCCATGAACGTCGGCGGCGTCCTGCTCCTCGCGTTCATCGGTTCGCTACCGCAGAGCGCGGCCGCGCAGGCGGCGTATGCCGTGTCGTACACCGAGCTCTTTTCGCTCGTGACGTGGACGTCGCAAGGACTTTTGGCGGCCACTTCGACGGTCGCCGGACAGAACCTCGGCGCGGGATTCCCGGATCGCACCGTAAAGGGCGTGCACGTCGCGGCGAGGCTTGGACTGATGGGCGCGGCGTTCATCGGTCTCATGTTCTGGCTCGTTCCGCGACAGTTGCTCGCCATCTTCGGGATGCACGATCCCGTGGTGGTGGGGATTGGCGTCCAACTGCTTCACGTCCTGAGCGTGAGCGGCCTGTTCATCTCCGTCGCGCTCACGTACACCGGCGGATTGCAGGGAACGGGCGACACGAAGAGCCCGCTCTACATCTCGCTCGTGTCGCAGCTCGTCATTCCGCTTGGCATCGTGTTCGTGTTTTCGCGGCTGGGAATGCTGCAACCGATCACGATCTGGCTCGCGATCCTCACGGGGCACGCGACGAGGTGCGCGTTGAGCGTGGCGAGGTTCAATCAGGGAAAATGGCGGAGCATCAAGGTGGTCTGACGAGATCTCATGACGAGGGGCCCGTCAGACGCTTCAGGGCTTTTTGTCGTCGCTGGCTTTCTCGAGAGCCGACGCCCAATTGAGCCGGACGACCAACGGCGGGCGCGTCTTCAGGGTCTCGCCCGCGAGCGCGAGCATCAAGAAGTCGCCATTCGGAAAGACGTCGTACGACGCTCGCCCTCCGGGTATCGAGTAGCCGTCGAGCGCGAACAGCTTTCGCTCGTTCGAGACAGCGAGCTTCGGCGAGGTCGTGACCTGGACCGCCATCATGGTCGGGTGTGGACTCGGAGTTCGATAGAACAGCTCGCGCCCATCGCGCGACCACACCGGATCGTCGCCACCTTCGTTCGACACCTTCACCTCTTCGTTCGCTCCGACGATCCTGCGGATGTAGATCTCGGGCTGTCCTGTGCGCGACGACCGATACGCGACGAAGCGGCCATCCGTCGAGATTCGCGGATTTGACTCGGCGTAGGGCTCGGCGGCGAACACGCGCGCCTTGTCGAGCGAATCGATCGGGGCGATCCATACGTCGGGACTGATCGGCCCAGTGAGGGCCCACACCGCGTACCCGCCGGCGGGACCAACGTCGCCGGACAATATCGCTCCGGTTGCATGAATGAACGCTCTTGGGCGCGCATTCGCTGAAAGGTCAATGACGTATTCGGTGGAATCGCCCGGGAACGTCTGGAAGAACAACTCCTTCCCGTCGCGGCTCCAAATTGGCCGATCGCTCGTTCGTGTCATGGTGACGCGAATCGATTTGCCGGTCGCCACATCCATCCGCCAAATGTCCGGATTTCTCATTTGGCTTCCGGCCGTGAACCCATCGCCAAGGGACAAAGCCACTTCCCGGCCGTCGGGAGAGACACGTGGTGTGGAGTAGACGCCCGGGGTTGCGCCGATCGAACGCGGCGTACCGACGCGACTGGCTATGACGGGCTGGACTTGTCCCGCAACCGCGCGCCCTTGAATGAAGGCCAGCGTCCCGTTGCCGGCCACGGCGACCGGATAAGCGCCACCTGTGCCCCCGCTCACGTCTTCCGCCACGAGGACCGGTTCTCCCGTGAGGCGCAACGCGCGCGCATCGAACGGAACGGCGTACAGGCCCGAGCCGGGTGTCGCAAAGACGATTCGTCCCATCGAATAGCGCGGAAACAGGCCGCGCACGCCGAGCTCAGTGATCTTGCCGCCCGGAATGGACACGACGCCGATGAAGGTGGAATCGAGATAGTTCCGCCTTTTGAAAATCGTGATCAGCGCCGCGTTGCCGCCGGGAAGGACGTCGGGAAATCCGAGCAGCACTCCGCGCGCAGTATCCGCGGTTGCCAGTACGGTTCGGTTTCCGCTCTGCGGGTTGACGCGCAACAGTGTGCGCCCGCCGGACGCGACCATGATGATCTCGTCGCGATTTCTCCACGAGACTTGGCCATTACGAGGTCCGGAGTCGGAAACAGTCCGCACCTGGCCGCCGGCGATGTCGATCCGCTTGATCACCCCGCTTCCGGCGTCGGTGCGCGGCAGCGAGAACAGAACCTCGGCGCCGTCAGGCGAAAAGACGGGCGAACGAGCATCCTCGGTGCCGCGCAGCTCTTGCACGACGCGATCCCCGAGCCGCCGCGCGTAGAGCATGGGAACCGAGTGGGGTTTCGCAGCCATGAACACCAACGTTCGTCCATCGGGCGATAAGGCGATCGACGATGCCGCTCCGCCCGTCGGGAGGTCGAGGCTGTCGGGCAGCACGACCTCGAACTCCGCCGGAACAGGCGGTGGCTCCGCGCGAGGCGCGCGCGCTGAGGCCAGGGCTAGCGCGGCGGCAGCGGCTGCGAAGAGCGACCAGGCGACGATTTCACGAGAACGGCTCGCGCGAGAAACGGCCGTCGACCGCGCGCTCGGCAACATCCCGGTGCTGCGCGTGACGTGTCGCACGCCGTTCAACGCATCGGCGAAATCGCGCGCGGTCGCCCAACGGTCCGCCGGTAGCTTTTCCAACGCGCAATCAACCGACGCTTCAACCTGCTCGGGGACACTCGGCCGCGTCGCGCGAATGCTGCGCGGTCGTTCGGTCAACACGCGCGCGATGATCGCCTGCGACGTCGAACCGACGTGCGGCGGCTCACCGGTCAGCATCTCATACGTGAGCGCGCCGAGCGAGTAAATGTCGGTGCGCGCGTCGATGGCGCGGTCGCCGGTGGCCTGCTCGGGGCTCATGTACTGGGGTGTGCCGAGCGAGAGTCCTGTCTGCGTGATGCGCGAGCCACCGGCGTTGGAGATCGCCAGCGCGATGCCGAAGTCAGCGACGAGCGGTTGGCCTTCCTGCAGCAGGATGTTCTCGGGTTTGAGGTCGCGATGGACGACGCCTTGGCGATGCGCGTAGTCGAGCGCGCCGGCGATGGCGGTCGAGATCCGGATGGCTTCGTCGACCGGGAGTTGTTTCTCGCGCTCGATCCGCGCGCGAAGGCTTTCGCCCTCGACGTACGGCATGACGTAGAACAGCATCTCCCCCGCGACGCCGGAATCGAACAGCGGCAGGAGGTTGGGATGCTGGAGGTTGGCGGTGACTTGGATTTCCGCCTGGAATCGGTCGACGCCGACCACGGCGCCCAGGTCGGGGCGCAGCACCTTGAGCGCGACGCGGCGATGATGCCGAAGGTCGCGCGCGAGGTATACCTTGGCCATCCCGCCTTCGCCGATGAGCCGCTCCACTGCGTAGCGGTCGGCGAGGGCGGTGGAGAACGCGTCGGTCATTTGCATGGCGGCGTCAGGCGGGGGGAGCCGCAAAGGTCGGACAAACGTGGAGACCACCGGCGGTGCGCGCCAGAGATGATCGGTCGAAGCGCTGGCTTGGGCGCGCGCGGTGCTTCAAATTCCGCCGTCCTCCACTCGGGTTCCGTGATGCGCCGACTCCTTCCGCTTCTTCTCGCCGCGACCTCGCTCGCCGCACAGCAACCGGAACAGCTCAAAGGGCTGCGCTGGCGATCGGTCGGCCCGGCGAACAACGCCGGCCGCGTCTCCGTCGTGGCGGGGGTGCCGGGGAATCGAGACGTGTACTACGTCGCCGGCGCCAACGGCGGCATCGTCAAGACGACGAACGGCGGCATCACGTTCAGGCCGATCTTTGACAAGCAGTCGGCGATGTCGATCGGGGCGATCGCGATCGCACCGAGTGATCCGAACATCGTATATGTCGGCACCGGCGAGGAGAATCCGCGCAACAACGCGTCAATCGGCGATGGGATATACAAGTCGGTCGACGCCGGCGAGCACTGGACGCATATCGGGCTCGCGCAGAGCGACAAGATCGCGCGCATTGTGATCGACGCGAAGAACCCGGACTTGGTCTACGCGTGCGGACTGGGCCGCGAGTGGGGACCGAATGAGGAGCGCGGGGTCTTCAAGACGACCGACGGCGGCAAGACCTGGAAGAAGATCCTGTACGTCGATCCACAGACGTCATGCTCGGACATCGCGGCCGATCCGGGCAACTCGAACATTCTGTACGCGGGGATGTACACGTATCGCCGCTGGGCGTGGCATTTGGAATCGGGCGGCGGCAACACGGCGGTGTATCGCTCGGTCAATGGCGGCGAGACATGGGAGCGCCTCTCCGGCAAGGATCGCGAGCGCGGACTGCCGAAGACCGACATGGATCGCATCGGCATCGCCGTCGCGGCGAGCGATCCCTCGATCGTGTACGTCGTGAGCGAGACGCGCGACGAGGGGGAGATGTGGCGCTCGGACGACGGCGGCGACCATTGGCGTGTCGTGAACCGCGACCCGAACATCAATTTTCGACCCTTCTACTACGCCGACATCCGCGTCGATCCGCAGAATCCGAATCGGGTCTTCTCGCTCTCCGGGTCGCTCTACATGTCGGAAGACGGCGGCCAGAACTTCCGCACGATCGCGCGTGACGTGCACGGCGACCACCAGGCGCTGTGGATCGACCCGACGAACCCCAAATACATCCTGAGCGGGTCGGACGGCGGGTGGCAGGTGAGCTACGACGGCGGAAAAAACTTCGAAGTCGTGAACAACTTCCCGTTCACCCAGTTCTACCACATCAACTACGACATGCAGAAGCCGTACATGGTGTGCGGCGGCTTGCAGGACAACGGCAACTGGTGTGGCCCGAGCCAGACGCTCTCGGGGCAGGGCATCCGAAAGAACGACTGGTACACCGTGAGTGGCGGCGACGGATTCTTCACCGTGCCGGTGATGGACAAGCCGTGGCTCGTCTACTCCGACGCGCAGGGCGGCATGATCAACATCACCGATACGCGCACCGGCACGCAAAAGACGATCTATCCGTACCCGAACCGCGTCGGGTCGGTCGGCGACGCGATGATCAGCCACAAGTATCGCTTCAACTGGAATTCGCCGATCGCGCTCTCGCCGATCAACCCGAAGGTGGTGTACTTCGGCGGTAACGTGTTGTTCAAGTCGACCGACTACGGGAACTCGTGGCAGGTGATCTCACCCGATCTCACGACGAACGATCCCAAGAAGCAGGAGAGCTCCGGCGGTCCGATCGTCGTCGACAACACGGCGGCCGAGTTCCATTGCACGATCATCACGATCGCGCCGTCGCCGTTGGACTCGAACGTGATTTGGGTCGGCACGGACGACGGCAACGTCCAAGTCACGCGCGACGGCGGCAAGACGTGGAGCAATGTCTTCACGAACGTGCCTGGATTGAAGCCGAACGCGTGGATTCCGACCGTCGATGCATCGCATTCCGACGCGGGGACAGCGTACGTCGCGGCCGATCATCATCAAGACGACGACTACGCGCCGCACGCGTACATGACGACCGATTACGGCAAGAGCTGGAAGCCGGTCGTCGGCGACCTGCCGGTGTCCGCGGCGTGGGTGCACGTCGTGCGCGAGGATCCGAGGAACCGCAACCTGCTGTACATCGGGACGGAGATGGGCGTGTGGGCGTCGTGGGACAAGGGCGCGCACTGGGTGTCGATCCGCGGCGACCTGCCGATCGTTCAGGTGCGCGACATTCAGGTGCACCCGCGCGACAACGATCTGATTCTCGCGACGCACGGCCGCGGCCTCTTTATCATGGACGACGTCACGGGACTCCAGAACCTGGCCACGACGCAGGCGGCCGACGCGACGTTGTTCGACATCCGTCCCGCGACGCGCTGGGTGCTGTGGAGCCGCGATGGCAACCTTGGTCAGAAGAAATGGACGGGTGAGAACCCGCAGCCGGGTGCGCTCATTACGTATTTCCTGAAGACGCAGCCGCCCGGTGAAGTGAACATCTCGATCTCCGACAAGGACGGCCGCACCGTGCGCCGCATGCGACGCGTGGCGGACGACGCGGGCGTCAACCGTGTCGCGTGGGATCTTCGCACCGACGCTCCCGCGGGCGGTGGGGGTGGTCGAGGTGGACGTGGCGGTGGTGGGGCCGCCGCACAACCGGCTGACGCGGACACGTCGCTCGCCGCGTTTCGCGCGCGCCGCGCGGCCGCGCAGAGTGACGCCGAGCAGGGCGGCGGCGACGAAGCCGGTGGCGGTGGCGGTGGTCGCGGCGGCGGAGGCGGACTCGACGTGTTGCCCGGCGTGTACACGGTCGCGCTGTCGGTCAATGGAAAAACGCTCACGAAGACGGTGCAGGTGCAGGCCGATCCGCGCTCCGACATGACCGCGGCGCAACTCGTGGCCCAGAATCAGACGGCGACGCAGCTCAACGATCTGGTGGCGCGGGTGAATCGCGTCGTGGCCGGCACGGATGATTTGCTCGCTCAATTGACGTCGCTGCAAACGCAGCTGCGGCGTGCGCAGGGGGCCGGCATTCAGCAGCAGGGCCAGGTGATGCCGGACATCGACGCGGCGATCAAGGATCTCCGTCACTTCAAGGATTCGGTGCTCGCGCGCCCGCTGCCGGGGCTAGGCTACCGGCAGTACCCGCGGCTGCGCGAAGAAACGCAATCGGTGGCGGGCATGGTGAGCCGTCCGATGATGCCGCCGACGGCGGGCGAGCTACTTCGCATGGGGGAGTTGAAGACGGAGGCGGATCAGGCGCAGGCGCGATTGGACGCGATCATCAACGGACGGGTGGCGAAGATCAATCAGGCGTTGGCAGGGTCGCAGCATATCATCACGCCGGCGAGGCCGGTCATACCATAGAGAAGAGGATCCCCAGAAAAGAGATCCCGGCCAGTCTGCGTCATGGCTCGCTTGGTCGAGCCACGTGGTTAGGGACGACGGACGACGGATGTCGGAAGTCTGACGTCAGGCCAGCGCTTGGACTGCCGTCGACGGCTTTGCATCTGGACTGAGATAACTTCAATTCTGTGTTCATAGGAGCGCGCGAAGCGGCGCCTGCATAGGAACCGGGTCGGACCTGGAGGCCTTATGTGGCGAAAAGTGAAGTGGGTTCTCGGGACAATGCTCGTCGCGGTCGTCAGCGGCTCGACGAAACCGGCGGCGACGAGGGTGATGTCGCACGAGTTCATCGTCGTCTACGTCGGTGTCGAAGGCGTCGATCATGCGATGAAGGGGCTCGCTGACACCGTGCGGCTCGCCGCAGCGCGTCGGCTCGTCGGGCCTGGCCAGCAACTCGTCCTTCGCGGAGTCTCGCTCGACCCTGACGTCGCTACGGGAATGCGCGACCTAGCCCTGGTCGGCTCGTTCAACGAGGTCAGCCTCGGCGGCAACTGGACCAACTCGTCGGTCGTTCACTACCTCGGCGGCGACTTCGGACGCGCGTATGAGAGGGCGAGCGTTCCGCAGGTGATCGTGCTCGAGCGAGATGTCGACAACCAGATCACGGCTCTTTACGTGGGGCCGGAGCACGAGATCGCCCGCTACATCGGCACGAAGGACATCTGGGATTGGGCCAAGGGCGGCGCGCCGTTCTCCAAGTAGCACTGAGGAGTCGTTAGAACTTTCCGATCTCGCACACCACCCGAAGACCGGTCCCGAATTCGAGCTCGTCGCGTTCGGGATCGCTCTTCCGGCAGTCTGCCGGTAGCCGCCATACGCGGCCGTGTGAAACCAACCCCAGATGTCGGCCTCGAGGCCTGCGTTGAGCGACGCGAACCTACGGTACTGGTCGAGTCCCAGGACGGTTGTCCCGAATGTGATGCCAGAGCCGCGCGCCCGGCTTGATAGCGATCTTTGATAGATTCCGTCACATCCAGGAGGTCCGGGTGTCAGGACGAACCATGCTCGCCGTTGCGTTGCTCATGACCGCGGTGTCGGCGCCGCTCACGGCGCAGGGCCGAGCGAACGACACGCCGCCTGCCGCGACCACCTATCGGTCGCCGGGCGGAACGACGCTTCGGCTGTTCCTCGACAGCGCCAACGTTGGACCGGACGTGTCGCTTGGCGAAATGACGTTTCCGCCGAACTCGGACTCGGGCGACCACAAGCACGGCGCCATCGAGATGTTCTACGTGATCTCGGGAGACCTCGAGCACGTCGTCAACGGCAAGAGCCAGCATCTCACGGCCGGGATGGTCGGCTACGTAAAGCCGCCGGACACGATCCGCCACAAGACCGGACCGGCCGGCGCGAAGGTCGTCGTCGTGTGGGTACCGGGGGTCGAGGCGCAGAAGATCGCGGTGCGCTGGACCAGAGAACCTTAGGGCTTCGCGTACGGCCCGTAGACTGCGTCGCGGAAGCTCTTGTGCAGGTGCACGCGATCGAAGCCAAAGGCGACGCAAATCGCGCCGGTCGCGACCGGGATCGCGCGACGCGCGGTCACGGCTGCTTGCACTGATTCGTGATGTCGTGGTCGTCGGTGTAATACGTCGCGTCGCCGCAGGTGAGCGCGGGATTCGCGTGCGCGAATACGCCCAAGGGGTTCGAGTAGCCCGGCACCGTCCACACGTGCAGCAAATACTGTGTGGTCGCGACCCAGAAACCACTCCTCGCCTTGCATCCCTCCTGCGTGATGCTGCCGTCGAAGCCGAGCGCCTCCTGCGCTCCGTTCGCGCCGCGCACGAGACAGATGCCGACGTGATAGTGCCAGTGGTCGTTCGGCCCGGCGAAGCCTTCGGGCTCCGGCGCGCCCGCCATCGCGCTCGAGATGTACATGAACCCGGCGATCGGCGACGTCGGCTTGTTGCCGTCGTAGATGATCGTCGAGGGATGCAGGATGTCGTCGTCGGTCAGCGCGGAGCCTCTCCCGCTACGTCCGCCGACATAGTGTGTGCCGAGTCCGGGAATGAACGGCCCGGCGCGGCGATAGCCGGCGGCCTCGGCGTCTTTCACGGTCGGATACTTCTTGACGACGTCGATCGTGAGCGCGAGCTGTCGAAGCAGCTCGCCGCGCGTGGCCGCGGGAAGCTTCGCGAGCGGCACCTCGGGGGCCATGTTGTGCTGCGTGCCGTTCTCGATCTTCGACCAGCCCCGGTCGTCGCCGTCGGGAAAGAGAAACGCCATCTCGGCGCCGGCGTGCGAACCCATTGCCGCCATGTCGTGTCCGGCCATCGACGCCATGTCGTGCGATCCGGCTTGAACGGGCGCCGGCGACGACGCGCCGCGAGTAGTGCACGCCGCGGCGAGCGCGGTGAGTACAACGATCAGTGCGACGCGGCGAGCCATGAGTTCCCCCGGGGATGGATAGGAAGGCTTCGCTGGAAGTACGACGGATCGGCGGATTTGCGCCAGTCGGCGCCGTTTCACGCGCAACCGCCCGGATCCGCACATTCGCGTGTGACATGAGTCACGCGTGCCACAAAACGTGCCGCTAAGAGTCGCCCACAGGGCCTAACGATTGCCCTAAGACATTCGTCGAACAGGCAAGAACCTTAGGAGAGAATGATGAAAAGAACCTTTGTTCTGCGTCTCGCTGCCGGTCTCGTGTTCACGAGTGCACTCGGCGCATGCTATGTGAATCCGCGGCCGAGAGTCGGGGTCGCATACGTCGTACGTCAGCCGCCCGGCGAGCGCGTGGAAGTGATTCCGGCGTCGCCTGGCGTCGAGTACGTGTGGGTGAAAGGCCATTGGGGTTGGCGTCGCGACAACTACGAGTGGGTCGCGGGCCGATGGGTGGTTCCGGAGCGCGGTTTCCACGAGTGGGTGCCGGGCCGCTGGGAGCGAGATCGCGGCGGCTGGTTCTACGTCGAAGGTCACTGGCGCTAACAACAAAGAAACCGGCGGTCCCGCGCATCGGGGCCGCCGGTTTCGCGTCCCTCCCCATGTCCGCGGCGCTCGGCGCGCCTCAACCAGCCACGGCTTGTACTTCCACGGTCTCGGGGTGCGCACGGGCCGACCAGTTCTTGTAGCGTTTGCGAATCGCCGCCATCGCGGGGCGTTCGACAAACACGCTTACGGCGGTGGCAAGGGAGAGCGCGAACGCGATCGCGACGAGGACGTTGAAAACGCTCGGCACTCCTAGCCGATCGAGTGCGAAGAGGAGCGTGTAACCGAGGTTGCGGTGCAGCAGGTAGAGTGGGTACGAGATCGCGCCCAGCCAGAGCGTGACCCGCCCGACGGCCAGGCTCAAAGCGCCAAGCACCGCGAGTCCAACGATCACGCACACGCCAGCCGCGATGAGGCCGGCGGCGATGCCGCTCGCCACGAAGACGGTCGCGACCGCGGCGACGACGACCAGCACCGGTACGCGTGAGACGCCGTCGGTATGGATGCGGAACCACATCATGCCGATGATGAAAAGCGGCGCGTGCGGAAGGATGAGGAACCGCGTCGTGTAGACGGAAATCCACGCCGGAACCTGTGGACCCGCCAACCCGACGGCGGCGCCGAGGGCGAGCCACGCGAGCGCGATCGGCACGATGCGGCGCGTCAAGCCGAGAGCGAACAGCGTTCCCATGATGACGTAGAACACCAACTCGACCGCGAGCGTCCAAAACACGAGATCGAAATCGCCGACGCCGACGAAGCTCTGCAACATGGTCACGTTGACCGCGAGCCCGGTCAGCCAAACTTTTTCGTGGGCTAGGAGAGTCGCGACGGCCAGGATCACGAGCGTGATCCAATACGCCGGATACAGCCGGCTGAAGCGCGAGACGACGAAATCGCGGAGCTTTTTCGTGTTCTCCAGCGTCATGAAAATCACGAAGCCGGAAATGCCGAAGAACAGTTGCACGCCGTGCTCACCGAGCTTGAAATGGAAGGGGAAGCCGGTGAAATAGCGCGTGGCGTGCCCGGAGTAGTGAAAGACCACGACCGCCAGCGCGGCGACGCCGCGCAACACATCGAGCTCCTCGAAGCGGCGTCGCGGTCGGCCCGGGACTGAAGTGGCGCCGGCGATCGGCGGGACCAGGGGACCTGGGGTGGTGGAGACCGCTTGCTCGATTGATTCGCCGCCGGTCTGCATTGACACCAATCTGCGCTAGTCGCCGCGATGCGTGAAGTCGGCGAGGCGATTTCGTCCTACCTCGATACTCCCAGGACCGCCGAGCGCTCGTCGCGCGAAGTCTCCCGGCCACCAGTTCAACCGGCCGGCCAACGTGAGCAATGCAGGGCTTACGGCGAGGCGCATGACGGTCGCGTCCAACAACACCGCGACGGCCAGCGCGAACCCGAGCATCTTGATCAAAAGGAAGTCGCCGAGCACGAACGCGCCGAAGACGACTATCATGATGGCGGCCGCGCTCGTGATCAGGCCGCTCGTCTGCGACAGCCCATGCGCGATCGCCTCGCGTTCCTTCAAGCCGCCGGCGCGCGCCTCGCGGATGCGCGCGACGAGGAACACCTCGTAGTCCATGCTCAATCCGAACACGATGCAGAAGACCAGCACCGGCACCGCGGGAAAAATCGCGTCGAGTGCTCCGTCGAGCCCGAGGGCCGCGCCGCCGACGCCGTCCTGAAACACCAGCTTCACCGCGCCGAATGCCGCCGCGACCGCGAGCAGATTGAGCACGATCGCCTTGAGCGGAACGAGCACCGATCTGAATCCGACGGCCAGCACGATGAACGTCGCGCCGACGACCAGCGCGATGACCTGCACCAATCGTCCGGCGACCGCGCGCTCGTAGTCATAGTTGAACGCCGGAAGCCCGCCGACCAACAGCGTCGCCCGTCCGCGACTCGTCGCGAGCACCGTGTCCGCCGATCGAAGCCGATGGACGAGCGCCGAAAGGTCGCGTGGCGTCGCACTCTCCCGCGGAACGACCTCGAGGAGAGCCATCCCCCCGTCCTCGCTGACGAATGACCGTCGCACGGAGGCCGGGAGGAGCGACACGAGTGTGTCGCGTGGGATGAACGTGCCCATCGGCGCGACGAATCCGGGCAACGACCGCACGCGTTGAATCGCCGAATCGGCGACCAGCCATCGCGCGACGCGAGTCGTCGCCGCCCAGCCACTGTCGTCCAACGCCGACATGCCACGCGGAAATTCCAGCGTCAAACGGATCGTGTTGACGACGGAGCCTCGTCCCATCGTCTGCAGCGAGCGAAGCGCGACGGCGGACTCCATTTGCTTCGGGAGCCAGTCGCCTCGCGGAAGATCGATGTTCAGCTTTCGGGACTGCCACGCGAGCGCGCAGACCGGCAGGCCGCAGATCGCGAGAACGCGCAGCGGATGGCGGGTCACCGCGTCGGCCCAATGGTTCCAGCGCGGCCGCGCCCGCCGCACGAGGTTTACGCGTCCGAGATCGACCCGCTCGCCCACCTCCGCGAGCAGCCCGGGAAGGAGTGTGGTCGAGATCAGAATCGACACGCCGGTCACGAGCAGACCGCCGATCGCGACGGAGCGAAGCTCGTTCACCGGCGCGGTCACGAGCGCGCCGAACCCGATCGCCACGGCGAGTCCAGACAGCGCGATCGTCGGTCCGGCGTGGCGCAACGCTTCTACAGCGGCGACTTCGGCTCGCCGGCCCGACCGCAGCTCATCGCGGAATCGACCGACCATCAACAGCGAGTAGTCGATTCCCAGACCGAGGCCGATCATCGTCACGACGTTCTGCGCGAGGATGGACAGCGACCATACATGCGCGACGAGGCTGGCCAAGCCGAGCGAGACGCCAATCGCCAGCATGCCTCCGGCGATGGGCAGGAGCGCGGCGGCGAGCGCGCCGAACGCCACCAACAGCAGAAGGAGCGTCAGCGGCAGCGCTCGCAGCTCGGCGCTTTGCGCATCCGCGGCGCTGGCACGACGCAGGTCGGCGTTCAGAGCCGTCTCGCCGGTCCAACGCAACTCGAGGTGCGGGTAGTCATCGTGCATCTCGCGCTCGATGCGGCGCGTGTCGTCGCGCAGCAACGCGAGCCGCGTGTCCGGGCGCGGACCATCGAGGCCGACCATCAGGAAAGTCGCGTTCTGGCCGGAGTCGGCGACCATGAGAGATTCGCGACCATCCAAGTACGAGACGACGCCCGTCACGCCCGGCTCGGACTTGACCGCCGTCGCGAGCCTCCCGAGCGCTGACTCACCGTCGCGCGTCGTCGGCGACGGCAGACCGGCGGCGACGAGTACGACCGAATGGGCGAACGGCGAACGGAAACGCCGTGCCAACTGATCGTCCACCGCCGCGGACTCGCTGCCGTCGATACGCGCCGCGACGCTCAACACGGACTCGATGCTTCGCGCCGCGGGGACGAGCGCGGCGCACAGGACGATCCACGCCGCGAGGATCGTCCTCCTGCGTCGTACGATGCCTCGCGCCGCCGCTTCAGAACCAGCCATCGCGCCAGAGGGAGCAGTGGCGGCACGCGGGGATCGCCTCGTAGCGTCGCTCGCTGATGAGCCGCCGAATCTCGCGCATGCGATCGCCGTTCCACAGCTCGGCGATGCCGAGGTCGCGCACGTTGCCGATGACTTCCTCGCGCGCCCAGTCGTGGGTGCACATCAACACGTCGCCGTTGTGCAGGATGCTCGCGGACGCGAACGGAATGGGACAGTGGCCGAGCCAGGCCCGCGAGGCCCACCGCTTCGTGCCGTCGACCAGGGACCCAGCCGCCGACGGCCGGGGCGCGCGAATCGACTGGTCGAACTGCGGAAGCGCGCCAGTCCGGTTGGTGACATCATATATGAAGACCGGAACGCCGCGTCGTCGCCAACGGCCGGCGAAGGCACGCACTTCCTGGGCGTTGTCGCGCTGGCGTACGAGTCGCACGAAGACGCTCGTTCCGGGAAGATCCGCGGCGATCACACGCTCGACGCCGGCCAGCACCGTGTCGTAATCGAGACCGATGCGGATCTTCTCATACACGTCCCGGCTCAGCGCATCGAGACTGATGTCGAGGACGTCGAGCTCGGCGTCGCGCAAACGCGAAATGTGCTCGTCGGTGAGAAGCGCGCCGTTCGTCACCAGCTCGACGCTGATGCGGCCGGCGGTGCGACGCTTGAAGCGGGCGATCTTCTCGAAGATGTGCTTGTCGAGAAACGGTTCGTTCTGGAGCATCGGGACGAACGTTTCGACTTCAGGATGCAGTGCGATCTCGTCGGTGATCTTGTCGAAGAGCGCGTCGTCCATGCGCCCGCGCGCAAACACGCCCTTGAACGCGGGATAGGGGCACATCTTGCACGCCGCCTGGCAGGCGTTGATCGTCTGAAGCTGGATTACCCTCGGGAATGGCGCGCGCTCCATGTCGGTCTCGCGCGAATACGAGCGATTCGCCCGTCGCAGCGTGCCGTAAAGCCTCGACCAATATCCGACGCGTCCCAGCTTCTTTCGCCGAGTCGTCATACGAGCGCGATCTCGTAGTGAAGAGGACGATCGTCGAGCGATGGGCCGGCGTACGGACCCGAGGGTGTGAATACGTACGCGTTCACGTCGGTTGGCTGCGCCGCGAAGCCGGGCATCGCCGCGCAGAGCGGGTCGCGCACGTCGAGCCCGATCGTCGCGAAGGCATATCGCTGGCCGTGCAACTCGGCACAACTCGCGCGAAGCAGGGCGCGAAGCACGTCGGGCCGACCGGACGGCACACAGACGTGCAGCGCGGTTCGGTAGCTCAACGGCTCGCCGACGCTCGGCAGCCGAATCCCACTCATGAGGGTCGCCATCCCGTTGATCGCGACACGCGCGGCGGCGAGGCGCGGCGAATACCGCAGCACATGCGATTGCTTGAAAACGGTCTGATCCCACCACGCGAGAAATCCGACGATCCGACCGTCGCGCGTTCGCGCGACGCGATAGTCGTGGATGCCGAGTCCCGGTGCGTCGGCGATCCACGCGCTCAACGAATCGGCGTCGAAGGCGGGCGCGAACTGCCTCCCCGGCGCGACTCGCTTCCAGAGGGCCGCCATCTCGTCGAGATCGGAGCTCGTCGCTGGTGAGACGCGAATGGCTCCGATGTCGCGCTGGGAGCGCGGCCAGAGCAGGGGAATCGAGAAGGCGCGAATCGTCGAGAAACGTGTGAACGCCGGAGCGCCGCCGCGGCCGAATGCACGCCGCTCCATCGCACGATTACCGGAGAGCACAGTGACGAGAACGGGGGCGTCGTCGCCGCCCAGATCGCCGAGTACGCCGACCGCCCACTCGGTGAGCGAGTCGGCGATGCCGGCGCCACGCACCGACGGATGAACTTTGAGGTCGCCGGCGTAGAGCGTCTCGCGAGGCTGTCCTCGGAGATAGCTCGTCCGCGCCGCGGCCATGACGCACCCCGCGACGCCGCTGCGAGGCAGCGCGTCCGACTCGGCGACGCCCACCCGCCACCGCGATCCCTCGAGGCGGTTGAGCGCAAAGAAGTCCGGCTCGCGCGAGACGGCGAGAGCGATGTCGCCCTCCATGGGGCACGCCTTGGCCAGCGCGACGAGTGAGGCGTTGTCGCCGCCGCGCGCGTCGCGCACAAGAACGTCCGGTCGAACGATCGTGGCGGTCATCGGTCCGCTCCCGCGTTCACCCGACAAACGGCGATGCGCCGCTGAACGACCGCGCGATCTCGCGCGATGAGTCGCTCACCGAGCGCCCGGTCCTCGACGACGAATTCACGCCAACGCTCCGGGACTTCCGTCCATCCCACGAAGTTGCGGAAGCAGAGGCGCGCCTGTGGGCGAGCCGTGCGCACGACTTCGCCGAATAGCTCGTCGACCGCCGCGGGCGTGAGCCACTCGCAGATGTTCGACAGGGCGAAGCCCGAGACACTCCCGTCGGGCACCGTCCTGAGGTAGTCGGTAAAGGAGCCGTCGACGAGCGTCAGCGCGTCGCTCGCGTTCGAGACAGCGCGGCTGCCGTCCTCGCGCAGATAGGGCGGAACGCCGTGCGGTTCATGCGCCGGATATTCGCCGGTGAGCATCTGGTGCAGGAAGTAGTTGTCGCGTACGCTGAGCCGAGTCAGCGTGTGCTCGGCGCGCGCGCGAAAGTGCGCCGCGAAGCTGGGCTGCTCGAGATGCGCGAAGAACGCCGAATCGTATGCGCGGCGAAAGACGACGCGATTCAGCAGGACCCTGAAGAACGCACGCCACCGGAACGTGTCCCACTCTTGCTCGAACAACGCTCGCTGCCCGTCGATCGAGCCACACGCGAACAGCCGCTCGACTCGCGAGCCCGGGTGGACGAACAGCTGGAGCGCGACCACGACGGCGCGCACGAACCGTTCGGTGACGCCGGCGTCGAGCACACCGCGCTCGATCATCGATGGACGGGCGTCCCAATACGCGCGCGCCGCGGGCGAGATGCGGCCGCGGAGCTCGGCGTAGTTGGCGGCTCGAGCAGCACGGGTCCACTTCGCGCCACCGAGCATGCCGAGCAGTGCGTCGTGCGGCAGCGAAGTCACCGCCGCGAGCTTGAGCTCGGCGAGGTGATTCTGCGTCCGATTGAGATCCACCGACGCGACGTGACCAGTGCCCGCGGCGAGCAGCGACAGCGCCGTGCATCCGCCGGATCCCACGACGACGAGTGAATCGTCCGCCGTCGGGGCGAGCGCCTCGATCTCGAGGAGCGGGTCCTCGCGGACCTGCGCGAAGTACAGGCGATCGTCGATCGCGCCGCGGAGCGAGACGCGACGCACGAGGCCCGCCGCACGCGTCGGTGTTGCGGCGGATCCTGTCTCGCGCGGCTCCGTCAGGACGCGCATGCGAGGTCGTCCCATTCGTAGTCGCGCAACAGCTGCGCGTGAATCCGCGCGTCGACAGCCGTGTATCGCCGCATGAGCGACGGAATCGCCAGGCGGCGAGCGCCGGTCTGTCCGGCGAGCCATTCTTGTACCCACGAGAGGTGCCCGCGCTCGTCGTCGAGCATGCGGCGCAGCGTCGCCTGCACGAGCGGATGCGTCCCCGGCCGACGCAGGTGGCGGACGAAGTGCCGGTACACGCCACGCTCGAAGACCTGGGTCAGCGCGAGCACCTCGACGAGCGAGCTCGGCGTGCCGATCGCCGCGGCATAACGCGACTGATACGTATCCGATGTTGGCCGAGGACGTCCGCCCACCGCAATGATGGTCTTTGTCCACAGCTGCGCGTGCATGATTTCCTCCGAGCTATGTTCGGTGAGTCGGAGGATGAGATCGGGGTCGCGCACGTGCTCGACGAGCCGGCCGAGGATCAATCCGCCCTGCAGCTCGGAGGCACGATAGAAGTTGAGAAGCGTGAGCTCGCGTTCGTTGATTTCCATGGTTACAGCTCCATCTCGGTTTTCAGGTGATCGACGAGGCGCGTGCCGCAGAGCCGTTCAATGCGCCCAGCGAACGTCCGGATCGCGATCTCGTCGCCTTCCATGGCGACGGGAACGTCACCCCCGCCCACCGCCTCGGTGCCGTAGTGCTTGAAGCGGGTCGCCGCGCGGAGCACGCCGGGTTTGAGCTCGGGATTGACGGCGAGCCGCTTGGCGATCAGGTCGGACGCGGACTGCGCGTGACGAACCTCGTCGGCCGCGATCAGCTCGAGCATCGCGGCCAGCTGCGGTTCGCGCGCTTGCTCGCTCAGCCGGCGGAAGAAGTACGCGGCGAGGTGCTCGCTGAGCATGAACTCGACGAGCGGCGTCATGGCGTCGGCCGGATCGAGATCGCCGCGCTCGGCGCGTTCGCGGATCGCGCGAAGATCGTCGTTCGTAATGGCCGGCCCGTAACCGACGGCGTCGAGGTACGTGCGCAGCGCGTGAAAGTGCTTGAACCCCTCGAACATCTCGAGCGAGAACACGACGCCGGCGTCGATGTCGTCCCAGGTGAGCCGGATGAGGCGCGACAAGTTCACCGGATGAAACGACTCGATGAGCGCGGCGTCGCGGAGCTTGGCGAGAATGTCGGGCTGCGAGAGCGCGACTCGCGCATCGATCGCCTTCCAGTCGACGTCGCGCTCGACGGACCAAGCGCCGCGGTCTGCCGCGCGCGCGTGACGAACGTAGAGCGCGCCGGTCGTGACGATCGTTTCAGACATGGCTAACCTCCACTGTCTCGCCGAGCGGCTGGAGCGCGCGGGGGGGCCAATGGCGCGCGTCGGGGCCGTGCGCCGCGAGGAATGCGAGCGTCCACCGTTCGATGCCGAACGCCATGCACGCGGTGGTGGCGGGGCGCCCGTCCGACAATCGAATCCGGAACGCCTCGCCGAAGAACGTGTCGTGCAGGTTGAACGACGCGGCGGCGGTCGTTTGATCGTCGCCGATCGGGAGCAGCAGCTCGTGCTTGAGCTCCTTGATGCGCTGCAGGACTTGTTTTGCGCGCGCCGTCGGCGCGAAGAACGGGTCGGTTGCCGGGGCGATCGTCGTGTCGAGGCCAAGCGAGTGGGCCAACGACGTCGCCCGCTCCGTTGCGCGCCGCAGAAACTCCGTTGCACGCACGTCGTCGCCGACGAAAACGACTTCGCGCATCGTGAACGCCCATCCGCGCTCGAGCGATCGATGCCGCGTCGCTTCGTGGCGCCAGCAGCCGGCTTGGGCCGTCACCAATCGAGGAGCATCCAACGTTTGTCCGGCGAGTCCGGCGTACACGTGATAGCAGACGGCGGGATTGAGCGCGACGATCGGCGGTGTTGCCGCTTCACGGACGGCCAATGCCGGCTCCGGATCCTCCGCCACCCGCCGCAGCACATCCTCTCGGCCGCTCAAATGAGAAACCAGCGTCAGCCACTGCGGCAGCGACGCGAAGTAGTCGGCGCGCGCCAGTGTGGCGAAGCCGATGGCGGGCGGAACGCGCCATTCGTCGGGTGTTTCTCCAAGGCACACGTCGCCGATGTGACGCTCGAGCGCGGCGAACAGGTTTGCCGTGGCGCCGCGAAAGCCGGTGATGCCGGGGGCGACGTCCCAGACATCGCCGCGCGACCTCAGAATGCGAAGCACCTCGCTATGCCGCCACATCGGAACCTCCCGTGTCTTCCGTCGCGCAGAAGACGTCGGCGATGCGTCGCACCGTGCGGAAATTGTCCATCCGGATTGCCGCGTCGGGAATGCGCCGGCCGGTTGCGCGCTCGGTCCAGGCGATGATCTCGAGAATGCGAATGGAGTTGATCAGCCCATTCGCGAACAGCGGTGTGTCGGCATCTACCGTGACACCCTCGGGAACGAGCGTGCGATTGATCCAATCCACCGTACGCGCGACGAACGCGTTGCGATCCGGAGCGGGCATCAT
>DASYSS010000058.1 GCA_036003045.1 Gemmatimonadaceae bacterium | reverse complement strand
GCTTCAGCCAGACGACGGCGTACTGCACGATCGAGCGCCGGTTCATCGGGCTCGTCGGCGCCGGTACGCCGCCGGTCCGGCCGCATTGCGCGCCGTGGGGCCACTGCGACGCGAGGGTGTGCGTCTCGTCGCCGGTGATCGTATAGAGCTCGACGGTGGCGATCTGCTCGGGCGGAATGCCGTCGAACCCCCATCCGGGCTTCGGCACGCCGTTCACGAACAGGCATACGCTCGGTCCGAGGACCAGCCCTTTCCTCACGAACGACGACGCGCCGCGGATCGCATCGCCCGACGACCCGCCATTTCGCGTGATCTCTTCCCCCGACACTGTGCTTCCGCCCTGCCCCTGCCAGCGCAGCCGCTCGTCGAAATCGTTCCACGCCATCTCGGAGCCCGCCGAGACGGACCCCGAATCGAGCAGCACGAACGTCTCGACCGTGTGGTCCGACGGTACGTTGACCGGAAAGAACTGGTCCGCGAAGCCGGGATGATGCACTCGCAGGAAGTAGGACCCGCCCTTTGCGAGCGACACGAAGAATTTTCCCGCGCTGTCGCTCGATCCCTTCTGCTGCGAACCGATCACTTGAATCGACGCATCGGCGACGGGACGCAGCGTGGAGCTCGTGCCCACGACGCCGTACACCGCGGTGACCGCCGCGCGCACCCGCACGGTGTCGAGGCGCTGTGACGTCGACGTCAACGCGATCGTGAGCGACAAATCGCGCCCGGTCACGTCGACGTCCCTCGCCGCCTCGGCGAAACCGATCAGTCGTACGGAGAGGCGATATCGCCCGTCGGCGATGCGAGAGAACTGAAACGTGCCACGCTGATCGCTGCGTGTCACCGTGCGCGCGGACGGCGGCGGGCCCGCGAGCTCTATGACCGCGCCACTCAGCTCTTGTCCCGTGGCCGAGTCGCGGACCGTTCCGCGAATGGTGTGTCCCGGTGCCTGTGCTCCGGCACGTGGAGCCATGACGAGCACGGCGCTCAGCGCCATGAAGACTCGATTGGATTTTGTGGCCCAACGCATTCGCATTCGTTCGACTCAGGTTTCCTCGACCGAGTCAACATTCATACGAGCCTTGAGATCGGCAAGGCTTCGCCGTGCGTGCTCGGCGGCCGGAGTGCCTGGTCGCGTGTCGATGAGACGCCGCAGCTCGACCAGCGCGCGCCCCGGCTCGTTCAACGGTCCGATGTAGAGGTCCACGAGTCGATTCGTGGCGTAGACGTTGTCGCCGGGTGTGATCATCGGCGATCGCAGAACGTCGCGGAACAACTCCGCGGCTCGCTGCGGGTCGTTCTTCTCACGGGCGTAGAGCTCCGCCGCCTTGATGCGCGGCGCGATCAGCTCGGGCTCGGTCGCGATCACCGCCTCGAACGATTCCAGCGCGTCGTCCACACGTCCCCTCATGACGAGCGATTGCTCGTACGAGAACTGTCGCTCATACGGCGTGCTCGACCCGTTCACGGCGACTTGCTTCCATCCATTGCCGACGGCCTCGCCGATGACCCAGCCCACGGACCCGCAGACGGCACCCGCACCCAGGCCCACCGGAAGCTCCCACCAATGAAAGCCGATCTGCGACATCAGCGCCCCAGTCGTGACGCCGAAGACCATCAGGCCGAGTCCGAGCGCCTGAAGGAGCGTTGCGGCTTCCGGTCCGCGGCGGTCGAAGAGGGTCGGCTGGTACTGTGGCGAGGGCTGTGGCGAGGGCGGGGGCGGGGTCATTTGGATGAGCATCGGCTCGCGAGGCGTCGGGACCCGGCGAGCTGCCGTAACTGCAACTACTTAACGCAGGGGACACGGGACGCACAGGAAACGAGGGAAGGACTGTTGGTGAACGAGGTGGAACGGGAGCGGTGGCGGGGTGCGGAGACCTGGAACGAGAGTGGTGGCCGGGTGCGGCGCACGCGCAGACGCCGCGCCGTGGGTGGCGCGCACCACGCCGCATTCGTGCTTCACCGTTCATCAGCCGCAAACCCAACCCTTCCGCGACATCTGTTGTCTCACTTGACAAGTCTAGGGGGAAACGGCGATAGCCTTCCCCATAGAAATGCCAAGTAAAGGGAGAGCCGGAATGTCGACGATCGAATTCCGTCACGGAGCCGTCGAGCTGCTGGTGCTGAAAGCGCTCTCGTGGGGGCCGCAGCACGGGTTCTCCATCGCGCGCTGGGTCCAGGACGCCGCCGACGACGTGCTCCGGCTCGAAGAGGGCTCGCTCTATCCGGCCTTGCACCGGATGGAGGACAAGGGGTGGGTCAAGGCGACCTGGGGTTCATCGGAGAACAATCGCCGAGCGAAGTTCTATCAGCTCACGGCCAAAGGGCGCGAGCAGCTGACGGCCGACGCGCGCGATTGGTGGCGCTACGCCGCCGCGGTCGGCAAGGTGCTCAAGTCCACGACCCGGCCGGCGTCGGCATGAGCGACCAACCCGTGTGGCGCCGCTACCGCGACCTCGTGCGCCGCCGATCCGTCGAGGACGCGCAAGACGAAGTCCGTCATCACCTGCAGATGCGCGAGCAGGAGGCGCTGCGCGCCGGTCTCGATCTCAACGAGGCGCGCGCCGCCGCGCGCGAACGATTCGGCGACGTCGACGGCGTCGTCGCCCAGCTGCGGGCGATCGATCGGTCCAGAGAGCGGCGCCGCATCCGCGCCGACTGGATTCGCGACGCTTGGCAGGACGCCCGGTTCGCCCTGCGGTCGCTGCGCCGCGCGCCGGGCTTCGCGGTCACCGCGATCGTGACGCTGGCGATCGCGATCGCCGCGAACACGACGATCTTCTCGTTCGTCAACGCGGTGCTGCTCGAGCCGCTCCCGTACAGTCGCCCCAACGAGCTCGTGACGATCGACGCGAACATCGTCGGGTCGATCGGCGAGCTGCTGGCGCTGCGTGAGCGCCGCACGGGGCTCGCCGGCGTCGCGATGATTCGCCCTCGGAGCATCACATACGGTGACGATCGCCCGGCGTCCAGGCTCGATGGCGTGTCGATCACCAGCAATCTGATCCCGATGCTCGGCGTCGCGCCGGAGCTTGGTCACGCCTTCACGGAAGACGCCAGCCGTCCGGGTGCCGGCAACGTGATTCTTCTCTCGCACTCGCTCTGGCTCGAGCGATACGGCGGCGATCGTGGCATCGTGGGACGATACGTGCTCGTGGACGGCGTCCAGTCGCTCGTCGTCGGTGTGATGCCGACGAAATTCGCGATCCCGTCTACGCGCACTCAATTCTGGATGCCGCTCACGATCTCGGCCACGAACGTGGCTCAGACGTGGGCCGTGGGAAACAGCCGTTGGATTGCGCGGCTCGCGCCCGGCGTCAGCGTGTCACGGGCCAGCGCGGCGCTCGCGTCGATTCTCCCCGGGTTCCGCCGCTTGAATCCGATGTGGGATCCAGGCGCCGACTATGCCAAGACCGCCGCCGCGCATCCGCTTCAACAAACTCTCGTTGGTGCCGAGCGGCCGGCGCTTCTCTTGCTCTTTGCGTGCGTGGCGGTGGTTCTGCTCGTGGCGTGTGTCAACCTCGCGAACCTGATGCTGGCTCGCGTGACGGCGCGCGAGCGGGAGTTCACCGTGCGCTCGGCGTTGGGAAGCGGGCGCGCGCGGCTGGTTCGTCAACTTCTCACGGAAAGCATCGTCGTCGCGCTCATTGGAGGCACGCTGGGATTCGCGCTCGCATTGGCCGGCGCGCATTGGATGGCCGCGTCGCTTCCGCCGGCCATGCCTCGCACCGCCGAAGTCCGCTTCGACACCGGCGTGTTCGCGTTCACGGCGATTCTCTCCGTCGCGACGGGGATCGCCTTCGGCCTGTTGCCCGCGCTCCGCGCGGCCGGTGAATCCTCCAGTCGCTCCACCGACGCCGCGCATCTCGCTCGGGCAGGCGCCGCGCAGCACCGCTTGGCATCCTCGCTCGTAATCGGCGAGATCGCGCTCGCCGTACTGCTCGCGATCACCGCCGGGTTGCTCACGCGTTCCTTCAGATACCTCACCGAGCTTTCGCCGGGCTTTTCTTCGGAGCAGGTGGTCACGGCCCTGGTCAGCCCACCCGCGGCAAGCTACCGCGACGAATCGCGCACCTCGGGATTCTACACGACGCTCGTCGAACGACTCGCCGCAACGCCCGGCGTGTCGAGCGTCGGGCTCGTCAATCGTCTGCCGATCGCCGCGCCTATCTATGGATTGGGCGGGATGCGCGTGCAGGGGCAGTTCGAGGACATGACTCACACGCTTCCCTCCGCCAACCACATGCAGGTCGTGACGGCCGGGTATTTCTCGACGCTCCGAATCCCGCTCGTGAAAGGGCGGATGTTCACTGATGAGGACCGGGCCGGTGCGCCGCCGGTCGCGATCGTGTCACGCGCGCTGGCACGGCGATTCTGGCCGAACGACGACGCCATCGGGAAGCGCATCGGCTACCCATACGCGAGTCCCTGGATCACCATCGTCGGCGTCGTGCCCGACGTTCGTCTCGACAGTCTTCGCGACACATCGGCGATCGCGCTCTACATCCCATTTGCGCAGCGCCCCGCCATCGGGTCGCCGGAGATGTCGGTCGTCGTTCGCTCGAATGGCGATCCGGCGGCAGTGGGCCGCGAATTGCGCGCGATCACCGAGTCGATCGATCACACCGTGCCGGTGAGCGCCGAGCAAACGATGGACGAGGTGGTTTCCCGGTCGGTCGCGAAGCCGCGCTTCACCACGGTCATCGTCGGAGGGTTCGCGCTCGTGACGCTGCTTCTCGGCGCAATCGGCATCTTCGGCGTCACGAGTTACGTCGTGAGCCAGCGCACGCACGAGATCGGCGTGCGCATGGCACTCGGCGCGACCGCCGGCGACATCGCGCGAGACGTGCTGCGTCGCGCGGCCGCCGTTGCCGGAGCGGGGGCACTCGCGGGATGTGGCTTGGCGCTCCTCGCGACGCGCAGCATTCGGTCGTTGCTCTACGGCGTGTCGACGACGGACCCAGTCACCTTCGCGGTCGCGACGCTCTCGTTGATCGGCGTCGCGCTCATCGCCAGTCTCGTCCCGGCCCGGCGCGCGATGCGCGCGGACCCCGTCGAAGCGCTGCGCAGCGGCTGAGATCTACTGGCCGGCCGGAACGACGCCGTGCGGCGTGAGCTTGTCGATCGCTTGCGGCAGCGCGGTGGATAGCTTCTGCGCCAGCTCGTCGGGCGTCATCCCGAGCTTGGCCGCGAGCTGATTCATCGTGTCGGTCCCGAGGACTTTGTGAAGCTCGTCCGGCGAGATCGGCATGTTCCGCCCCGTGCCGACCCACGACTTGACCGTGTCGCCGAATCCCTGCCTCTGAAACTGATTCACCACTCCGTTCAATCCGCCGTGCTTGTCGATGATGTCACTGACGACCGACACCATGCCTGCGCCGACGATGCCGCCCAAAAGACCGTCAAAGAGTCCCATCGTTCTCTCCGCGCGAATCCTTCACGCCTGCATTGAATGAGCTGTGTCGTAGGAAGCTAGCTCGTCCTGCGCAGGGAAGCTGTACCAAACGATAATGCTAGCGGATTTCGCGGAGAACCACGGATTTCGCGGAGCCAACAAACAACGAAAAGAATTTGGGGGAACAACCTCGGGAGGCCACTGAGTGGCTCCCCGAGGTCGTTCATAAAATCCCTCTTCGCCGTCCCTCTGTGTCTCTCGGTCCCTCTGCGTTCTCTGCGTCAGGTAGTTGCGGTTCTGAGTCGCCCGGAGAACACTACTCGGCGCGCAGCGTGACCGACGGATCGATGCGCGCGGCGCGCCAGGCAGGCATCCAGCAGGCGACCGCGGAGACTCCGAAGAGCAAGACGACTACGCCGACGTACGTTGGTGGATCGAGGCGGGTGACGCCGAAGAGCATCGTCACGAGTCCGCGCGTCGCTGCCGCCGCACCGATGAGCCCGAGCGCGACTCCGACGGCCGTCAGCATCATGCCCTGCCGCAGAATGAGCGCGAGGATGTCGGTTGGCGCCGCGCCCATCGCCGCGCGTACGCCGATCTCCCGAATCCGCTCGGTCACGCTGCCCGAGAGAACGCCGTAGATCCCGACGGCCGCCAACACGAGCGCCGCGACGCCGAACACCTCGAACAGTACGAGGGCGAAGCGTCGCCCGGCGGTCGCCGTGGAGACGAGCGTCGACATCGTCGCGACGCGCACGACGGGCTGGTTGCGATCGACCGACCAGATCGCGCCCCGTACCGTCGGTGCCATCGACGACGCGTCGCTCGCGCTTCGCGTCCGAACGACGAGCGACACGAGGTTGTCCACCCAATGCCATTGCGACGGCGTGATGTAGACCGCTTTGCGGCTATCGAGGGCATCGATCGCCTGCTTCACGTCGCCCACCACGCCGACCACCGTGTACCACTGGCCGTCGTCGGGGCCGAAGCGGAAACGTTGTCCGATCGGATCGTCGGCGCCGAATTCCGACCTCGCGAAACTCTGATTGATCAACGCCGCGCGCGGCTGGCCCGCGACGTCGTGCGCGTTCAGCAACCGGCCGCGGACCAACGGAATGCGCATCGCGGTGAAGTAATCCGGCGTTACGGCGTAGCGAAGCGCGGCCCCATCGTCTTTGGGGTCCGAGTTTCGTTCCAGATGTACGCCGTAGACGTCGAACTCGCCGCTCAACGGCAACTGCTGCGTGAATGCGGCCTCGGTGACACCGGGCACCCGGCGCACGGCGTCGAGTGCTTCGTCGAGAAACCGCGCCTTCGCGTCGTCCTGCCGATAGCGCGGGCCCGTGAGCTGGACCTGCATGGTCAGCAGATTCGACGAATCGAATCCGACGTCCACCGCGAACACCCGCTGCAGGCTGCGGAGAAGCAATCCCGCGCTCACGAGCAGCATGAGAGAAAGCGCGACCTCGGCGACGACGAGCACTCGCCGCGTCACATGGTGCTCGCCGACCGAGCGGCGCGACGTCTCCTGCAGTCCGGCTTGCAGATCGTCGCGCGAGGCGTGAAGTGCCGGGAGTACGCCGACCGCGAGCCCGATGACGGTCGTCAACAAAAGACCAAACGTGAGCGCGCTCCCGTCCAGGTGCATGGATGCCACGTGCGGCAAACCCGCGGGACTGACCGCGACGAACGCGCGCAGCCCCGCGACCGCGACGAGGATGCCGAGGAGCCCACCGAACAGCGAGAGCAGCATGCTCTCGGTGATCAGCTGTCGCACGAGCCGTCCGCGCTCGGCGCCGAGGGCGGCGCGCAACGCGAACTCGCCGCGCCGCTGCGCGCCGCGGGCCAGCAACAGGTTGGTCACGTTGACGCAGGCGATGACGAGCAGGACGAGCACCGCGCTGAACACGGCCAGCAGCGCCGGCCGAACGTCGCCCGCGACTTGGTCCTGGAGCGACTCGACCCGCAGGCCGTTCGCGAGGGACGCCCAGGGGACCCGCGGCAGATCAGGACGCGGGGCGCGCGCGATCTGGTTCAAGTCCGCACGCGCCGCGGCCAGCGTGACGCCGGCTCGCTCTCGACCGATGAGGCGCAGGTGGTGGCCCCACTCGCGATCGTCGGGCGTGAACACGGTCTTGTACTGGAGCGGCATCCAGAGATCCGCGCCCGCGTCGGTCACGTCCTCGAACGACGGCGGCATGATGCCGACCACGAGCCATGGATCGTCGTCGAGAGTGATGGTGTGCCCGACGATCGCTTGGTCGCCGCCGAACCGGCGATGCCAGAGCGCGTCGCTGATGACAATGACGCGAGGGCCGCCGCTGCGATCCTCGGCGGCGGTGAACGCGCGGCCTCGCGCCGGCATCACGCCGAGAACGCGGAAGAAGTCGGAACCGACGGCCTGGCCGTTCAGCCGTTCCGGCTCCGACCCGCCTTCGAGCGTCGGCTGCCACGGCTTGAACGGAGCGAGCGCGTCGAACGATCGGCTACGCTGGAGGATCTCTCGATAGGTACCGAACGTCACGGGTCCGCTCGAGACGTCGGACACGGCGAGGATGTGGTCGGCGCGAGGGTAGGGAAGCGACTTGAAGAGAATCGGATTGATCGCGCTGAAGATCACGGTGGTCGCGCCGACCCCGAGGGCGAGCGTGATCGCGCTGACCGCGGTGAAACCCAGGTTCGATCGCAGTCGACGAAGTCCGTAGCGGACGTCGACGATCAGCGTCTCGACGCCGTGCTCCCATCCGGAATTTCGCACGCGCTCCTGCGTGACGGTCGGATTCCCGAGCTCGAGCCGCGCCGCTCGATGCGCCGCGCTGCGCGACATCCCGCGCGCGACGTTCGCGGCGGTCGTGCGGTCGAGATAGTCGCGTACCTCGTCGTTCAGCTCGGCGTCGGTCTCGCCGCGTCGCGCCAGCGTCCGGAGCCCGCGCGTCAGTTGCCGCCAAATGGACATGGTCATCCCTCCGCGCTGAGCAGGCGCGCGACCGCGTTGGCGCGGCGCCTCCAGTCGGCTGTCTCGAAGTCGAGCTGCTTTCGTCCGGCGCGCGTGAGCGTGTAGAACTTCGCGCGGCGTGCGTTCTCGGTCTGCCGCCATTCCGCGTCGAGCCAGCCCTGACGCTCGAGGCGCTGCAGCGCGACGAGCAGCGAGCCGGGATTCACCTTGAAGACGCCGCGCGAGATGTCCTCGACGCGGCGCGCGATCCCGAAGCCGTGCATTGGCTGAAGGCTGAGCGTCTTGAGGATGAGCAGGTCGAGCGTGCCCTGAATGACGTCGGTGTTCGGCTGGTCCATGCGTCGCGTCCGATTGCGTGACGCGTTCACGATGCGTCGCTACATCTTGACTGTCAAGATGTGAGGGACAAGAGGGCAGGTCGCCGCGGCTCCGTTCGCGCGCGGGGCCGCGAAGCGCCGGATGTGAGCCACCGCACATGACGCGATGAGAGCGCGCGCTAGACTAGCGGTCGGGCTCGCCGGCGCGGCCGCGTCGGCTCGCTCGATCCGTCTGCGTGTTTGACGGTGGAGGGCGATGAGGAACGCCGAGGACTGCGCGGCGACCGATCCATCCGAGCGGACGACGCGCTGGCCCTCACGCTCGCGTTTGTCTATGTTCGCTTCGGGACTGACTCGAGACGCCGTCAGCGACGGTCACGAGGTAGTGACGACGGAACTCCTCGAACAACTTCAACAGACCCTCGGTGATTTCTACGTCATCGAGCGCGAGCTTGCCCCGGGCGGTATGAGCCGGCTGTTCCTGGCGACCGAGTCGTCGCTCGGCCGCAAGGTCGTGATCAAGATGCTCCCGCCCGAGACGGCGAGCGAAGTGAGCGCGGCGCGTTTTCAGCGAGAGGTGCAGCTCGCCGCGCGCCTGCAGCACCCGAACATCCTTCCGGTTCTCTCGACGGGAACGAGCGGCGACGGGTTCTACTACGTCATGCCGTACGTGGCCGGCGAGTCACTGCGTCACCGCCTCGAGAGCGGCAACCGCTTCCCGATTCACGAAGCGCTGCGTGTGTTGCGCGAGATCGCCGATGCGCTCGCGCTGGCCCACAGCCGCGGCATCGTGCACCGCGACATCAAGCCGGCGAACATCCTGCTGCAAGAAGGGCACGCGGTGCTCACTGACTTCGGCATCGCGCGCGCGGTCGAGGAAGCGCGCCTCGAGACGACCGCCGAGCGGCTTACCGCGACGGGCATTGGCATCGGCACGCTCGGCTACATGGCGCCGGAACAGCTGGCGGGTGAGAAGGGGCTCGACGCCCGAGCCGACGTCTACGCGCTGGCGGTCGTCGGTTACGAGATGCTCGCTGGGAAACCACCATTCTCGCGCCCGACCGCGCAGGCCCTGGTCGCGGCGCATTTGACGGAGCCGCCGCCGTCGCTCTCGGAAGTCGCGCCGGACGTGCCGCCGGTCATCAGCACGATCATCGAGAGAGCGCTCGCCAAAGCGCCGGACGATCGCTATCGCACGGCCGCCGATTTCCGCGACGCGCTCGATCTTCAGATGACCGCAGCGTTCCAGGTGGTTCCGACGAAACCGAAGGTGCCGCGCTGGGCGATTGTCGGTGGTTCCACGGTCGCGGGGTTGGCGATTGCCGCCGCGGCCTTCTTCGCGACGCGCCCGCCGAAGCTCGATCCCAACTACGTCGTCGTGGTTCCGTTCAACGTGCAAGGCAGCGCGGATCCGAAGTTCAGGGAGAGCATGGTCGACCTACTCGGACCGATCGCGGTGGGCTGGGTGAAGACAGTCCCGGCGACGCGGTACCTTCGTAAGTGGAAGGCGTCGTCGCACGCCGATGAGGCGAGTGCCGCCCAACTCGGGCGCCAAATGGGCGCGGGGCTCGCGATCTACGGCACCGTCGCGGGCTTGCCCCACGACTCACTCTCGGTCACGGCGACGGTCTTCAATGTGGTCAGCGGAAAGAAAGTCGGCGTCACGCACCAACGTATGGGTCCTGGCGACGATCCCAGGCACATCGTCAGTGAGTTGGTCAAGGATCTGCGGAGCGAGCTCAGCACGCTCAAGCCCTTGGCCGCCTTTCGCGCGACGTGGCTCGAGGAAACGACGGCCCCCGCGCTCGAAGCATTTCTCATCGGCGAACAGTTCTACCGCCAATCGGCGTGGGATTCCGCCGCCGCCTATTACCTGCGAGCGATCGGTTCCGATTCGGCACTTGCTTTGGCGAGCCGGCACGCGGGACTCGCCTTTGGTTGGCTCCGAGGCACGAACGATTCGCTCGCGCGCGCGTACCTGGCGGCGGCCGGGCGGCACAACAGGGGATTGCCCGAACGAGATAGCATCCTCGTCGCCGCTGACGCCATGCGCGCATCGCTCGCGGCGTTCGAGACCGATACGAGTTACCGCGCGACTGTCGTTTCACTGTTCAGGACGTTACGCGCCGCCCGCGACAGCTTTCCGAACGATCCGGAGGTGTGGTTCGCTCTGGCCGACGCGTACTTCCACTACGGATTCGGCCCAGGCCTCAGCGTTTCCGAAGATACGATCCGCGCGGCATTCGATCGGTCGATTGCGCTCGACTCGGGTTTCACGCCGGCCTACATCCACGCGATCGAGCTCTCGGTCACGCGCGACGGGCGCGACGCTGGGCTGGCGTACGCCGATCGCTATCTGGCCCTCAGCCCGACTGACGAAGAGGCCGATGGCATTCGCGTCCTCACGCTGCTGCTGCGCGACGGTGGCATCAACGGCAAGACCGTTCGCGTCCTCGACACGTTGTCGAGCAAAGCGATTCAGACGGCGTGGTTGATCGTGCGTCGTTGGCCGGATACGACGGAAATCGGCACGAGACTTCTTCAGCTTCCCAACCGCGCGCGAGAGCCGACGTCGGCGTTCATCTTCAACCCGGGATATCGGCGCAGGTACCTCGTCGACGAGCTTGCTTTGCGCGGCAGGCTGCGCGAGGCGTTCGACACGTTGGGGACGAACATCGGTGGTATCGAGGCGGAGCCGTTCGGCTTTCTCGCACTGATGGGTGGTGTGCCGACTGACACGGCGAGAGCGGTTTTCGCGCGCATGCTGCACGATCGAAGCGTGTGGGTCGCGGCCGCTCTCCCCTGGTGGGCCGCGCATGGTGACACGGCATCGCTCGTGGGCGCAGTGGCGCGCGCCGACAGCCAGGTCGCAAAAGCAGCGACGCCGGTGAGTCGCCGAAACGCCGGCTATCGAGTGGCGGCGACGCGCGCGTATCTGTCGCTCGCGCGCCACAGCACCGATGCACTCGCGCAATTCCGCGCGCTTCCTGATTCGCTCTGTCCAGCTTGCTATCTCGATCGATACACGAAGGCACGATTGCTCGATAGTCTGGGCTTCCATGTCGAGGCAGAGACCGCGCTTGGCGAACGTCTCTACTCGTTGCTCACGCCACTCGAGATCCCGTGGGCACTCGAGCGAGCCCTAGTGGCAGAAAAACTGCAGCACTACCCGGCCGCGTCGCGCGCGTACGCGTTGGTGGCCCGGGCGTGGTCGCGGGGGGACGGGCCTCAACGAGCGGTTGCCATGCAGGCCGCAACGAAAGCTGGACAACTGGGCGGCGATCAGCCGCTGCCAGTACGAGTGGGCAACTCGGATCGTTGATCGTTTCCGTTCGCCGCCGCCGGCGCGGGGTGCCGGTACCGCAAAAAGAGGATTCACTCATGAAGCGATTCTTCGCGGCCGTCGGCCTCGTGGCATTCATCGCCGCGTGCACCGACTCGAACATGATTTCGCCGGTTTCGCGTGCGGCGCCCGGTTCCTCATTGCATTCTCCCGGTGACCCGCCACCGCCGCCGCTGGCCGGCGACAATGGCTCGGGAGACCTGGCTGTTGGTTTCAGCGACGCCAGTGTCGGGCCGGATGCGCAGCCCATCATTCTGGTGTGCAGACACGATTTTCCCCTGCATTTTTCATGGAGCTACCTCCAAGCCACCGGCACCACCAACCAGGTCGTTCACCTGACCGTGACCCCAACCTTGACCAGCAGCTCGACCGGCAGCATCGACCTGCACGACATTCAGAACGGCAAGGTCGTCACTCATGGAACCGTGTCCGATGCCTTGTTCTCGTTCACGATCCAGGGAACCGACTTCCTCGATCTGACTCAGGAAGGATTCGACGCTCAGGTCACCGGCACGTTGACCGACCTCACGACCGGAGACGCGTGTCAGTCGTCGGCCAACCTCACCGGTACGTTCAACCCGATACCCACGCCTGGCTGAGCGGAAGTAAGAACCGAATCGTTCGAGCGAGGTTAACGAAGGGCCGAGGCGATTGCCTCGGCCCTCTGGTTTTCGCAGCGCCTTCTACACGGCGCTGAGCGACGACCGCTTGAACTCGCCCCAGTATCGCACGGTCTTGTTGGCGTAGAGTCGTGCGTACTCCAAGACGCTCTCGCGCCAAGCGTGCGAGCGACCGAACGCGATGAGATCGTCGAGGGTCGCCGACCCCTCGCGCGACGCCGATCGGAGTTGCGCCCAGGCCAACGTCTCGCCCATCGTCACGACCACTTTCCGCAGGCGCGACAGCTTGCCGTCCCAGTGCGCCAGCGCGAGTCGATCCTCGACTGGCTGAAGCTCGCGCAACACGAACGAGCTCCGGCCGAAACTCACCGGCGCGAGCAGAGCGGGGGAGATCGCTTGCATCCGCCACTGGATTTCGACCACCCGATGCGCTTCGGACTTCCACGCCGGCTGCGGGACGCCGATGTGCTTCGCCATCGACGAGGGTCGTGCCTGCTTGATGTCGAGCAGCACACGGCCGTCCTCGCCGCCGTGTCCGCGAACGAGAGCCACGTATCGCCGCACGCCCAAGCTCCCGGTCCCCGCGATGCGCGCCGCGACGTCGATCAAGCGGTAGAACTTCGCTTGATCCTCCGTCTTGGCCACCGACTCCACGAATTCCGCCAGATGCTGCGTCACGGACGCGCGCTCGCGCGGCGACAAGGCTTCCATCCGGATCCCGTCGAGCCGAAGCCGTCGCCGGCCGTCTTCGACGACGGTGCGGCGCGCGAGGAGCGCCGCGTGGGTTCGCTCCCGCGCGCCGTTCAGGAGGTCGCGGACCATCCCGCGCGCCGTCGGCCGCTCGACCCAACGCGCCTTACCCGAACCGAGTGCCTCGCAATAGGCAACGAGCAGCCCCTCGCTCAGCTCCGCGGTCTCCGGATCATCGAGATGGAGGGCGCCCGCCGCCAATCGAAGGCTTGTGAGCAACCGACAGACGTCGGCTGTCGCCGGCGCCATGGCGGCCTCGTCAAAATCGTTGAGGTCGAAGTAGACGAGGCGATTGTCGCCACGATAGCTGCCGAAGTTCTCGAGGTGAAGGTCGCCGCACGCCCAGACCCTGGGACTCTTCGGCAAACGAGCCGCGCGCGGCTCCCAATCCTCCCAGTACAAATGAGCCGCGCCTCGAAAGAACACAAACGCATCGAGCCGCATCGCTCGGTACTTCCGTTCGAGCCGCCGCGCATCGCGTCCCGCGTTGAATGCCGCGATTCGGTCGGCGACAGTGGTTTTCGATCTCGGCACGCGGATACGTTGACGCAACAAGCGCTGTCCTGTCGAGGCCGGCTCCACAAAAAAACAACTAACTCACCGCAGAGACGCAGAGCGCGCAGAGGAGCACAGAGGGAACGGCGAAGAGATTCTTTGGGAACCGCCTCGAGCGGGCCACGTGATGCCACCCCGAGGCCGTTTCCAAAGGCTATTCCGCCGTTACCTCTGCGTCTCTCTGCGTCTCTGCGTTGAGCAGTTGCGGTTCCCGAGAAGCGGCAGTCAGCGGGAGCCAGTGCAGGCGCGTAGGTTGGACGAAAGGAACTCTCTCTCTGAGGACTCCATGGTCTTTCGTCTGCGTTTTGCCCTGGCCGCGCCGCTGATGGTGGCGGTCATTTCGTCGGTCGCGACAGCCCAACGGGGGGCGTCGCGCGTGCTCGATCGCGCGAATCTCGACACGACCTGCGCGCCATGCACCGACTTCTATGAATTCGCCAACGGGACGTGGCTAAAAAAGCACACGATTCCGCCCGACAAGACGAACCTCGGCAGCTTCGGCATGCTCGGCGATCAGAACCAGGAGGTCGTCCAGAAGATCGTCATCGACGACGCGAATCTGGTGCGCGACGGGGAGGCCAAGGCAGGCACGAACGACGCCAAGATCGGTAGCTTCTACCTCGCCTGCATGGACACCGTGGCGCTCGACAAGGCCGGCTTCACGCCGATCAAGCCGACGCTCGACGCGATCGCGGCCGCGAAGACGACCGACGACATCGTGAAGCTCTTTGGGACCGCCGGCGGGCGGGGCGGCGGTGGTGGCGGCGGCGGCCGAGGCGGCGGAGGAGTCGCGCCGTTCTCACTCGGGCCGGGCACCGATCCGCGCAACAGCAAAATGGTCATCCTCTCGGCGAACCAGGGCGGGTTGACGCTCAATCGCGACGACTACGTGAGCCAGCGCCCGCGCGCCGATTCCACGAGGACCGAGTACGTCGCGCACGTCACACGCACGCTCGAGTTGCTCGGCGAGAGCAACGCCCAGGCGTTGGCCGACGCGAAGAAGATTTTCGCGCTCGAGACGACGATCGCCAACATCACGATCCCGCAGGCGGACATGCGCGATCCGGTGGCGACGTATCACAAGATGACGGTCGCCGATTTCCAGAAGACCACGCCGCACTTGAACTGGACGCGGTATCTCCAGCAGCACCACACGACCTACGCCGGCGACGTCAACGTGCGGGCGCCGAGCTTCTTCAAGGCGCTCGACTCGCTCGTCGCGGCGACGCCGGTGGACGACTGGAAGGCGTTTCTGCGGTGGCACGTCACGAACGGGGCGATGACGTCGCTCAGCGCGCCATTCCGGCGCGAGGCGTTCCGCTGGCAGCAGTTCTCGACCGGCGTGAAGGTCCAGCAGGCACGCATGAAGCAATGCGCGGCGGGAACGAATGGCGCGCTCGGCGAGGCCGTCGGTCAGGACTGGATCAAACGCAACTTCTCGCCCGAGGCAAAGGCGCGCGCGACGAAGATGGTGGACAACCTCGTTTCCGCGCTGCGCGACCGGATCAACGGGCTCGATTGGATGAGCAGCGAAACCAAGACGCAGGCGGTCGCCAAGCTGAACGCGTTCCTGCGCAAAGTGGCGTATCCCGACACGTGGCGCGACTACACGACGCTGTCGGTCAAATCCGGCTCGTACTATACCAACCAGCAAGCCGTCGCCGAGTGGAACGCCGCGCGGACGTGGGCGCGGCTCGGCAAGGCGCCGGATCGCACGGAGTGGAGCATGACGCCGCCGACCGTGAACGCGTCGTACAGCTCGACGCTCAACCAGATCCAGTTCCCGGCGGGCATTCTTCAACCGCCGTTCTTCGATCCGAACGCGGACGACGCCGTGAACTACGGCGCGCTCGGCGCGGTGATCGGACACGAGATGACGCACGGCTTCGACGACTCGGGTCGCCAATTCGACGCGGACGGCAATCTTCGCGATTGGTGGACGCCGGAAGACGCGGCGAAGTACAAAGCCGCCGCGCAGCTCGTCGTCGACCAGTTCAACGCCTACACCGTCGTGGACAGCGCTTCGCACGTGAACGGCCGACAGACGCTCGGCGAGAACATCGCCGATCTCGGCGGACTGACGGTCGCGTACTACGCGATGCAAAAGGCGATCGCGGGCAAGCCGCATCCCAAGATCGACGGCTTCACGCCGGAACAGCGGTTCTTTCTCGCGTGGGCGCAGATCTGGCGCGGGCTGTCGACGCAGCAGGCGCAGCTGAATCAGATCAAGACAGATGCGCACTCGCCGGGCAAGTGGCGCGTCGACGGGCCGTTGTCGAACATGCCGGAGTTCAAGGCGGCGTGGGGTTGCAAAGACGGCGACCCGATGGTGCGCGCCGACAATCTCCGCGCGAGGATCTGGTAACGGAGTGAGGTCGGCGAGCGCGGATTCTCCGCGCTCGCCGTCCCCCCCTCCATGCTCAGCGCTTTGCCGCGCTGGTAAGGGCGAGCACCGCGTAGGCCGTGGCGGCGTCGCTCATGAACTTCCCGATGTCGGTCGTTGGGTCGCGCTGTTTGTTGAGCGACGAAGCCGACCAATTGCCCGTCGTGCGATCCTGGTGTTGCTCGAGCCACACGATCGCGTGTGAGACACGCGCGTCAGCGGCGTCGCTGCCGCCGCGTTGCAGCGCGTACGCGACGAGACCCGTGGCGTAGCCATCGCTCGCCGTGTCCAGCGGCGTGTTGTCGCCGCGCTTGTATTGGCCGAGCGACGAGAGGCTCCAGCCGCCGTCGGCGTTCTGCTTGGCGCACAACGCGTCGACGATCGCTTGGCGCTCATCGGCCGCGAGCAGGTCGGCCAGGCCACCCGAGGCCCAGAGCAGCATCGCGCGATTGACGAGCGGCTGCGTCGCCATTCCTTTTCTCAAGTATTCGCGGAGGCGTTTGATCCGCTCCTGGTTTTCGGCCGCCGATGCAACGCCGGGCTCTCGACCGATGGCGATTGCGGCGAGTGCCGCGCCGAAGTACGGGCTGTCGTTCGCCTCCCACGGCTCGTTGTGGAAGTTGAGCCACGCCCAACCACCGGCCAGATCGCCATTGCGGAATTGGAGCGCCCACATGTTGTCGAAGGCGGCACCCGCTTCGTCGCTCGGTCGGCCGGCGTGTGCGTCGCGTGTCGCGAGGACGATCGCGTTCAACACCGACTCGGTGCCGCGCGACTCGCTCGTCTTGGGGAGTCCGCGCGTCTGGTCGGGATAGAATGGCTCGACGTCTTTCCAGAGAGCGACGCGCTTGATCACGTCGTCGAGCATCTTGCGCTCGGCGGTCGACGGCTCGTCTTCGTGCAGCGCTCCACGGAGCGCGGGGCGCGCGAGCGCAAAGGGAAGCGCGGTGTGACACGAGACACACGCCGTCTGATGATCGCGTGCCGCGGTCTGCCAACTCGACCACCATGTTTGGCGGGCGTCGAGGTAGGCCGCGGCGGCGCGCGCGTCCCACGACGTCTGCGCGGCGGCAGTCGACGACGCGCAGAGAAGAGCGAAGACCAGTGCGCGGGATGCCTTCATCGCGGCTCCTTTCGGTTTCGGCACGCGTTTCCCCCCCCCAAGCACAACGGTGAGCCCGCTGGAAGAGAACCATCGGGTCGGCCGTGACAATTGTAAGGAATATGACCGCATCTTGCGCCGGCATCGCCACGGCCCGGAATCGGGCAGGCGCGTCGCACCCCGAGGAAGCTCCCTTGGGCTGGCGTCGGGGTTCATCTTACACAGACCTCCCCGTACTCGTCCGACGCCAGGTCCCCCAGCCCCACGTGCAGTGATCATCGCGTATCATCGGCGAGCCCGCGTGCTCGCCTCGACGTTCTTCGGTCTCCTCGCGGCAAGCGGTTGCAGCAAGGCCTCAGGAACAGGCGTACAGCAGCAAGGCCAATCGGGCGGGGGCGGTCCGCCGCCGCCGCAAGTCGGCATCGTGACCGTTTCTCCGACGACGATCGCCGAGCCGTACGAGCTTGGCGCGCAGGTGCAGCCGTACCGCCGCGTCGAGGTTCGCGCGCGTGTCGAAGGCATCATCGTCGAGCGGCCGTTCACCGAAGGCTCGGTCGTCTCGAAGGGACAAGTCCTCTACAAGCTCGATCCCGTCAAATACGACGCGGCATACAGAAGCGCCGTCGCGCGTCTCGACAACGCGAAGCGCACTGTCGCGAGGCTCGAGCCGCTGATTCCGAAGCACGCGGTCGCGCAGCAGGACGTCGACAACGCGCACTCGGAGCTCGAGTCCTCCCAGGCCGCGGTAGACGCGGCAAAAAAAGATCTCGACGACTGCGTGATTCGCGCCGAGATCAACGGACAGGTGGGACGCGCGCGGCTCGAGTTGGGGGCACGCGTCACCGGGCCCGGCGACTTGCTCACCACAATCGATGAGCTGGATCCGGTGTACGTCACGTTTCATCCGTCGTCGCAGCAGCTCGCGACGTGGGAACGGGACCCGCGGGCCGGTGCTCTGATTCGTCGTGGGAGCAGCCTCGCCGTGCGCGTCGTGCTTCCCGACAGCTCGCTGTTGCCGCGGGCCGGGCGGCTCGACTTCATCGCGCCGTCGCTCGACTCGGCGAGCGGCACGGAGGAATTCCGTGCCACGTTCTCGAACGGCGACCGGCGCTTGCTGCCGGGACAGTTCGTGCGCGTTCGGCTCGAAGGATTCACTCGGGCAGCGGCGCTCGCCGTTCCCCAGCGCGCGGTGATGCAGGGAATGGGTCGGCAGTTCGTCTACGTCGTCGGCAGCGGCGACACCGTCACGGCGCGCGACGTGAAGCCCGGGCCGTGGAGCGGCCAGCTCTGGATCATCGACTCCGGGTTGTCGCCCGGTGATCGCGTGATCGTCGAGGGAACTCAGAAGGTCGGTCCGGGGCGCGTGGTGAAGCCGGTGGCGCTCGCCGACAGCACGAAATCCTCGGCGGCAAAATGAGCGAGCCGCGCTACTTCTTCATCCGGCGCCCGATCTTCGGCGCCGTGATCTCGATCGTCATCACGCTGCTCGGTCTGTTCGCGATTCACCTGCTGCCGGTGACGCGGTATCCGCAGATCACGCCGCCCGCGGTGCGCATTCAGACGAACTATCCGGGAGCGTCGTCGGAGGACGCGGCACAGGCCGTCGCGGCGCCGATCGAGGAGCAACTGGCGGGACTGCAGGGCATGCTCTACTACGCGTCGTCGAACTCGAGCGACGGGTCGACGACGATCAACGTGACATTCGACGTATCGCGCAACCAGGACCTCGCGGCGGTCGACGTTCAGAACGCCGAGAAGTTGGCGGAGCCTCAGCTGCCGGACGCGGTGCGCACGAACGGCATCACGATCCTCAAGGCGAACACCGACATCCTCGCGGTGGTCGCGCTCCAGTCGAGCGATCCGCGCTACGACGCGACGTATCTCGCGAACTACATGAAGCTGTTCGTCGTGGACGAGCTGAAGCGCGTGCCGGGCGTCGGCGACGCGACGCCGTTCCCGGCGCGCGACTTCTCGATGCTGCTCCAGCTCGACCCCGACAAGATGGCGCAACTCAGCCTCACGGTGAGCGACATCGCCGCGGCGGTGCGAGAGCAGAACGCGACGAATCCGGCGGGGCGCCTGGGTGCCGAGCCGTCGCCGCCGGGCACGCAACTCACGCTGCCGATCACGACGATCGGCCGGCTTCAAAACCCGGAAGAGTTCAACGACATCGTGATCCGGGCGCGCCCCGACGGCTCGGTGATACGGTTACGGGACATCGGGCGCGCTACGCTCGGCGCGCGAAGCTATGATCTCGAAGGACGTCTCAACGGCGTGCCGACCGCGTTCGTGCTGCTCTACATGCGGCCGGGCGCCAACGCGCTCGCCGTGAAGCAGGCGGTCGTCGATCGGCTGGGCGAGATGCAGTCCGGCTTCCCGCAAGGGGTGAAGTGGGCGCTGCCGTTCGACACGACGCCGTTCGTGAGCGCGTCGATCCACGAAGTCACGATCACGCTCGTCGAAGCGATGATTCTCGTGACGCTGGTCGTGTTCCTCTTCTTGCAGAGCTGGCGCGCGACGCTGATACCGATGCTCGCCGTGCCGGTGAGCGTCATCGGCACGTTCCTCGGTCTCTTGGCGTTCGGCATGTCGATCAACGTGCTGACGTTGTTCGGCCTCGTGTTGGCGATCGGCATCGTCGTCGACGACGCGATCGTCGTGATCGAGAACGTCGAGCGCATCATGGCGAGCGAGGGGCTCGAGCCGCGTCTCGCCGCGGACAAGGCGATTCGCCAGGTGGGGAGTGCCCTGGTCGCGATCGTGCTCGTGCTGTGTTCCGTGTTCGTGCCGGTCGCGTTCATCGGCGGCGTGACGGGCGAGTTGTTCAAGCAGTTTGCGATGACGATCGTCATCGCCGTCGTGCTGTCGGGGCTGGTCGCGTTGACGTTGACGCCGGCGCTCTGCGCGCTCTTGCTCACCGAATCCGAAGCGACGCACACGACGGGCTTCTTCGGCTGGTTCAATCGCCTCTTCACGAAAGCCACGAATGGCTACGTCGGCGCGGTTGACTCCGTGATCCGCCGCCCGCCGATGTGGGTCGGCATGTTCGTGGTGATCGTGGCGCTGGCGGGATTCTTCTGGCGCAAGATTCCGACGGCGTTCATTCCGACGGAAGACAAAGGGTACATGGCGCTGTCGGTGCAGCTTCCCGACGCCGCGTCGCTCCAGCGCACCGAAGCGACCGTTGCCTCGATCGAAAAGATTCTGCGCGCCGAGCCGGCCGTACGAAACATCGTCGCGCTCGTCGGTCTCGATCTTCTCACTCAGTCGAGCGCGACGAACGGCGCCACCGTGTTCCTCAACGTGAAACCGTGGGACGAGCGCTCGTCGCACGACGCGCTCGATTCGATCGCGTCGCGCGTGAACCGCAAGCTGTTCGCGCTCCCCGACGCGCAGGCGTTCGGGTTCAACCTGCCCGAAGTGCCGGGACTCGGCATCACGGCGGGCGTCGAGATCAACTTGCAGAACCGCAACGGCCAGGACATCCGCACCTTCGCCCAGCACGTGGCCGAGTTCCGGGCGGCGGTGAATCAACTGCCGGCGGCGGGCGGACTCAATACGACGTTCCGTGCCGCGGTGCCGCAGGTGTACGTCACGGTGGATCGCACGGCCGCCAAGGCGCGCGGGATCAACCTCACCGACCTGTTCGCGACCCTGCAGGCGAATCTCTCGTCGCTCTACATCAACGACTTCAATCTTCAGGGCAAGACCTACCGGGTGCAGGCGCAGGCCCAGCCGCAGTTCCGGCAGACTCCGGCCGACATCGGCAAGCTCTACGTGCGCGGCGCGAACAACACGATGGTGCCCGTTTCCGCCGTGACGACGATCAGCTTCCGCAGCGCGCCGACGGTCGTACCCAGGTTCAATGGATTCACGTCGGCGCAGTTCACCGGAACGCCGAAGCCGGGACACAGCACGGGCGAATTGCTGCATCAAGTCGACGACCTGATCGCCAACCAGTTCGCCTCGGCGGGACTTGGCGTGTCCTACTCCGGCCAGTCGTTCCAGGAGCGCGCGTCGAGCGGTGACGCGGCCGTGGTCTTCGCGCTCGGACTCGTGCTCGTGTTCTTGGTGCTTGCGGCGCAGTACGAGAGCTGGTCGGTGCCGTTCGCGGTCTTGTTCGGCGTGCCCTTTGGTGTGCTGGGCGCGCTACTCGGCATTTGGATTCGCCGCCAGCCGAACGACATCTACTTCCAGGTGGGACTGATCACCGTCGTCGGACTCGCGGCGAAGAACGCGATTCTGATCGTGGAGTTCGCGAACGAGCTGCGCATGCACGGCATGAGCATTCGCCAAGCGGCGGTCGAAGCGGCGCGAGAGCGATTGCGGCCGATCCTCATGACCTCGTTCGCGTTCATCCTCGGCGTACTGCCGCTGATGTTGGCGAGCGGCGCCGGCGCGGTGAGCCGGCACTCGATCGGCACCGGCGTGTTCGCGGGAATGCTGTTCGCGACGACAGTCGGAATCTTCTTCATTCCCCTCTTCTTCCGCATCATTCGCGGTGTCGCCGAGGGAAAAAGCAAAACGGAGCCCGCGGCGCCCGAAGCGGTGGTCGCGCCGACGACGGAGCACGCATGATGCGCTCTCGCGGACTACTCGTCGCCGCGGCTCCCGTCGTGTTGGCGTCGGCGTGTCTCGCCGGCCCGCGGTACGTGCCCGAGACGGTCGCCAGCTCGCGCGAACGCATCGGCGTCACGCGAACGGGCGACTCGGCAAACGCGTTCTTCGATTCGCTCGCCGCGGCGCGACGAGCGGACACGGCTCGCATCGCGGCCGTGCCTGCCGTTCGTCGCTTGGCGGCGATCGACTCCCTCACGTCGTTCGCCTGGCTGGATCTCCTGCGCGACACGACGCTCACTCGGCTGGTCGACGTCGCGCTTCAACAAAACCGGGATCTCCGTGTCGCCGAGGCACGAATCCGAGAATTTCGCGCGGCGGTCGGCGTGTCGAAGGCGCCGCTCGTTCCGTCCGTGGCGCTCAATGGATCGGAGAGCTCGAACCAGGTCGTGCTCGGGTCGTTTCCGCCGAGCGCCTATCGCGCGGCGCGCGTCACGGCCGATCTCACGTGGGAGCTCGACTTCTGGGGCCGGCTGCGTCGCGGCGTTCAAGCGGCGTCGGCCGACCTCGGCGCGCAGGAGGCGGCGGAGCGCGCGACCGTTCTTTCGCTGGTGAGCAACGTCGCGACGAGCTATCTCCAACTGCTCGAGCTCGATCAAGAGCGGCTCGTGGCGCAGCAGACGTTGAGCTCCCGCCAAGCGACGCTCGACGTCGCGCGCGCGCGATACTCGGAGGGACTCACGTCGGAGCTCGACGTGCGACAGTTCGAGGCGCAGGTGGCCGCGCCGGCGGTGACGCTGGCGCAGACCGAGCGCGCGACCGCCGTGACGGAGCACAACCTGAACGTCTTGCTCGGCGAAGGTCCGACGGCGATCCCGCGACGCGGAACGCTCGCCGCGGCGGTGGAGGCTCTCTCGATCCCCGATTCGATTCCGGCCGGCCTTCTCGCGCGGCGCCCCGACGTGCAGCAGGCGGAGCGCAACTACGCCGCCGCCCACGCGCGCATCGGAGTCGCCGATGCGGCTCGGTTGCCGACGGTGAGCATCGTGGGGTCGCTGGGATCGCAGGCCGGCGTGCCGAACAACGTGTTCGGAGACAACACGCACGTGTACCAGCTGTTCGCCGGTGTCTCGTTTCCGGTGTTCGACAACCGTCGCCTCGCGAACTTGTCCGCGGAAGCGCGTGCTCGCGCGGACCAGGCGAAAGCGTCGTACGAGTCGACGGCGCTCAACGCGATCCGCGAAGCGAACGATGCCCTCGCCGGAGTGCGCGCTGCGCGTGACGAGGTGGCCGCGCAAGCCACGCAGGCTCGGGCGCTGCGGCAGGCGCTCAGTCTCGCCGAATCGAGGTACGACGCGGGGTTGTCATCGTACCTCGATCTGCTCGACGCGCAGCGGAGCTTGTTCAGCGCGGAGCTGGCGTTGAGTCAGGCGCAGCTCGGCGAGCTGACTGCGGCAGTGCAGCTCTACAAAGCGCTGGGCGGAACTTGGACGACCAGTAGATAGGCGCGGCGCTATGCGACCGCCGCCGCCGGCGCGGGCCCGGCATCAACCAGTCGCTTGAGAACGGGATCGACGCGAAGATTGAGTCCTTCGAGCGTTCGAGCTCCGAGCAGCGTGAGATCGTCCGGCTCGCCGAAAACGACGTGATCCACCGTCCACGTTCCGCCGGCGTAGACGAGCGCGACGCCTGTCCAACGATCGAGGATCTCGCCGTTGGCCTGGCGAAAGCGAAGCGGCTTGTCGCGCGCGATACGCAATGACTCGAGCACGGGCGCCGGCACCCACGACAGTTCGGCACCCGTATCCACGAGCACGTCGTCGAGCGCCCGCCGCAAGCCGCGGCGGGACGGATTCTCGATCTCGATCGTCGTGCGAAACGTTCCCATCTCGTCCGACATCATACTCTCGGCGGCGTCGCCGAACGGTACCATTTTCCCGCGCGCCGAGTCAAATGCTGAAGGCGCAACTGCTCCTGTCGAGCTTCGGGTTTGGCGCGGGCAACTCGTTAGGAGAGCGAGCCCAGCCTCGAGCGGCGGCTGGGAGCAAGAGCCTCCGGCCTAACGACGTTACCGGCTCACCGCTCGTGCTTATCGCTATTGCTCGAGGCTAGGCTCGCTCCGACTTTCGAGATTTCCATTCCGGCGGGCCGAAGCCCGAACGAATCTCAGTTCTCAGAACTCAGACCCGAGGCCTCAGCACACCGGCGGCTTGAGTGCGCCACTCGGAGCCTGCACTTTCAAAGTGCCCGCCTCAGCCGCCAGCTTCTGCCACGTGGCTACGGTCTTCGTCAGGTCGCGACAGCTGGCACCGAATGCGGTCAGCATCGCGGCCGTCGGAGCTTGATCGCCCAGATCCTGCGCGTTGAGCTGTCCGACCATCGCGCCGTTCAGGCCCTGGAAGTTCGGCGTCCCGCCCTGACCGCCGCGACCGCGGCCGCGTCCACCGCCGCCCATTCCGGCGAGCGTGTCGAGTTGGGCGGCGAGCGAGTTGGCCTTGGCGGCGTCGCCCGATCCTGCGTTGGCAGACGCGCGCAGCGCGTCGCGCAAAGCCTGCGCCATGCGGTGTCCTTCGTACGCGCTGTTGATGCCCTGCAACAACTTCATCTGCAGCGCGTGCTGCGCCGTGATCGCGGCGACCGTCGCGGGGGAATGCGGGTCGGGCCTGATCGCCACCGTCTGCGTGTAGCTCTTGCCGTCGACGGTGAGCTTGAGCGTGTACGTGCCCGGAATCGCGACCGGTCCTTCCGGCGACGCCGGCGTGAGACCGGGATTCGCGTTGATCTCGAACGAGTGCGAGAACGAATTGGGTGAGTCGTAGCGCAGATCCCAGTTCGTCCGGTTGCCGCCGACGTTCGTCGGCAGCGGCTTCGGGGTCTCGATCCAGAAGTTCGGCTCGGGCGGACGCGCGGCTTCGGGAACAGGCGCGATCGCCGCGCTCGACATGTGCCGAACGACGCCGCCCGACGCGTCGAGCACGTCGAGCGTGATGTCGCCGTGCGGAGCTTGGCCGAGCCAATAGTCGAGCTGTACGCCCTGCGCGGGGTTGAGCGCGTGCGGGACCTCGGGCGGGAAGGGCGTGTCAGCGCCGACGTTGCGGCGCGTGCGCACGACGTCGCCCGGCTTGAACAAATGTGCGGCCTCGCTCACGATGGCGGGCGAGACCTGTCGCAGCATCGAGTAGTCGTCGAGCGCCCAGAAGCCGCGTCCGTACGTCGACACGACGGCGTCATTGTCCTTGAGCGCGATGTCGCGAAATGAAGTCGTGGGCAAGTTGAGTTGCAGCGATTGCCAATGATCGCCGTCGTCGAACGACACGTACATGTTGCTCTCGGTGCCGGCGAACAGAAGCCCGCGCCGCACCGGGTCGTTGCGGACGACGCGCGCGAAGCTGCCGCTCGGCTGATTCGTCGCGAGTCCTTCGGTGATTCGCGTCCACGTCTTGCCCGAGTCGCGAGTGCGCAGGATGTAAGGCTCGTAGTCGCCGCTGCGGAATCCCGCGACCACCGCGTACGCTTCGTTGACGTCGAAATGCGACGGCTCGACCGACAGCACCTCGGAGGCGATCGCCGGGATTCCAGGGACAGTGCCACCAGACCACGTCTTTCCACCGTCGTGCGTGACTTTGATCAAGCCGTTGTTCGTGCCGACCCAGATCGTGCCCGCACCGATGGTGGAAGCGCGCATCGACTGAATTGCGCCGTTCCTGGCCGGGGGCGGCAGCTCCGGACGTGCCCCGAGGTCGGGGCTGATCGACGTCCAGTGCGCGCCGCCGTCGATCGTCGTCCAGACCGACTGGAACGCGGCGATCAGCATGTGCTTGTTCCATGGCGCGAACACGATCGGCTGGTCGCTCGTCGTGCGGAGCTGCCGCGACGCGTCGATCGCCGGGCTCACGTTGATCCACTGCTCGCTCGGATACGAGATCTTCAAGATCCCCGAGCCGCTGGCGTACACGGTATTCGGATCCAGCGGGTCGGCGATGATCGTGCCCCACTCCCAACCAGAAACCGGATTCCAGTCCAACGGCGTGATCGCGCCGAGGTTGCCGCGGATGCGCGTGCGGATGGCGCCGGCGTCCTGCTGCGTGCCGTACACCCAGTACGGAACCGAGTTGTCGACCGAGAGATGGTATATCTGCTCCGTCGATTGGTTATACCACGAACTCCATGTTGCGCCGCCGTCGAGCGAGACGATCGCGCCCTGATCGTAGCCGAAGAGAATGCGCTGCCCGTTCGTGGGATCGATCCACATCTGCTGCGGATCGTCGCCGCCGGGGGCGCCCTTGAATCCGGTGAAGGTCTTGCCGCCGTCGCGCGAGACGTAGCTTGCCGTGTTGAGCGTGTAGACGACGTCCGGGTTCTGCGGGTCGACATAGACGCCGCAGTTGTAGCCGCCCTGGCCGTTACGAATTCTCTGATCGTCGGCCGCCATCTGGTGCCACGTCGCGCCGCCATCGTCGGAGCGGTAGAGCCCCGCGTCGCCGATCACGAACACGCGCTGGCCCTGCGTGTTGTTGGCGACGGCGACCCAAATCTTGCCGCTGAGGCGGGCGGGCAGTCCGCTGCCGGTGATCTCTTTCCACGTCACGCCGCCATCGATCGACTTGAAGAGCTTCGTGCTCGTCGGGCCCGTCTGCTGGCCTCCTCTGCCGCCGCCGAAGCCACCCGGGGGAGGAATCGGCGGCGTGTAGTGCGCGACGGTCGTCGCGAAGACGATCATCGGCGTGTCGAAGGCGCGGGCGACCTTCTGCGCACCGGTGCTGTCATCGACGAACAGCGTCTGCGTCCACGTGGCGCCGCCGTCGGTGCTGCGGTACACGCCGCGCTCCTTGCTTTTGGCGTGCACGTTCCCCTGTGCGGCGAGGAGCACGATGTTCGGGTCGTGGGGGTCCACCGACATCGACGGGATTTGCTTGGTCGCGTCGAGCCCGAGGTGGCGCCACGTCCGGCCCGCGTCGGTCGACTTGTAGACGCCATTTCCCTCGTTGATCCCGCCGCCTGTGATGATGTCGCCCGTGCCCGCGTAGACGATGTTCGGATCCGACGGCGCGACTTCGACTGAACCGATCGACGAGACGTCCTTGATGCTGTCGAAGATCGGGAACCAGGTGTGCCCGGCGTTGGTGGTCTTCCAAACGCCGCCCGCGGGAAGTCCGATGTAGAAGACGCCTGCTTGTCCGACCGCGCCGCTCACGGCTGCGATTCGTCCGCCGCGGAAGGGGCCAAGGTTGCGCCACGAGAGCGCGGAATAGACCCGCGAGTCTATAGGTCCGCCGCTCTGCGCCTGGGCGGAGGCGACAAGCGAAAGGGCGAGAGCGATGGTCGGCGCCGAGCGCCGCAACAAGCCGAGCGGGTTGGTCATGGGGTTGGTTAGTCGATTCGACAGGTCGGATCGGGGCGAATCATGAGCCACAATCCAAAGAGGAACAGCAAGCTGAAAACGAGGATGACGTAGGCCCGAACGGCCAGGAGCCACGTTCCGATCGCCGTGCCCGTGAGCACGAAGCCGAGCATCACCACGTGACACGGACAGGTCAGGATGGCGAGCCAGGCACCGAGCTTGTTTCGCCCGCTCATTTGACGCCGTAGGGCTCCGCGAGTGCCGGTCATGTGAAATACGATAGAGTGCGCGACGCTCCCGGGACAAGTCGCCCCGGCCGCGCCGCCACCGTAAGAATCTGGTCATGCCGCCGGGCCCTCCCGACGCGGCCCTTCCACCTCCGTCGAACGACCAGCAGGTTAGGGCGCACTCGAGCCTCCTGGCCAATGCACATCGGAATGAGCTTCGACTTCTCGCTGCTCCTTGCAGCCACGCTGCGGATGGCGCTCGCGCTGGCGTTGACGCTGCCGATCGCGCGCGAACGTGAGCTGCACGACATGAGCGCTGGGCTCCGCACGTTCCCGATCGTCGCACTTGGCGCGTGCGGCCTCGTGCTGCTCGCGAGTTCCGAGTTTCCGCCGGGTTCAGTTCCGGTGATGTACGTGATTCAGGGACTCGTGACGGGAGTCGGCTTCATCGGCGGCGGAGCGATCCTCAAGGCGAACGATCGCGTGAGAGGAACCGCGACAGCCGCCAGCATCTGGTCTACCGCGGCCATCGGTGCGTGCGTCGGATTGGGGCACGCGGAGATCGCGGTCGTGCTTGCGCTGTTCACCTACTTCACCCTCTGGATCGTGAGCGCGATGGAGGCGAAGCACATGATTCCGCCGACGCCGGAGGCATGGCGGGGCCCCGAGCCCGCGCGCGGCGAAGGCTCCAAGCCGCGGCGCGACCACGAGGAGGTCTGAGTGGCGTCCCGTCGGCGCGGCACTACAGCGCGTTGATGTCGATCGTGTGAAGGACTTTTCGCGGGAAGCCGTCTCGGGCGACCCGCATCATCGCTCGGCCGATCTGTTCGGTCGTCGTGACGTGGCCGGGAAACAAGCGCTCGAGGAGCGGCATGACCGGCGCCATGGTGACGTACACGGCGTTGTAGAGGCGCGTCCTCGATTTGATGCCGTGGAGCGGCCGGATGAGCCCGGGTCGAAAGACGTAGGCGCGAAGCGGGAGCCGAAACAGCGCGTTCTCGGTCCGCCCGCGCACGCGCGCCCACATCGCGCCCGTCTCCTCCGACGAGGCACCGGCCGCCGAGACGAAGACGAAGGTCATGTCCGGGTTGATGCGCGACAGAGCCGCGGCAACCGACATCGTGAGATCGTAGGTGACGCGTGTGTATTGTTCCTCGGTCATGCCGACGGCCGACACGCCGAGGCAAAAAAAGCATGCGTCGAATCCGTGGAGCTCGGACTCCATTCCGGACAAGTCGTAGAGATTGGTCCAGACGAGATCGCGGAGTTTCCTGTGTTGGCGGCCAGTCGGCACACGGCCAATGGTGAGCACCTGCTCGACCCCGCCGTCGAGCAGAGACTCGCGCAACACTCCCTGGCCAATCATCCCCGTCGCGCCGAACACGATCACCTTCATCTGAGGCGCCTCCCCTCCCGCGGGCGGTCGAATCAAGTCTCAACTAACTACGCATCGGCTTGACCCACCAGGACGGCGCCCCGCATGATTGCCCCATGAGACAATCCCCATCCAACATCCGGCGGATCGTCGTCGCCGGCCTCAGCGCCGTTGTCAGCATCTGCACGACTCGATCCGTCGCATCCGCGCAGGAGTCGGTTGCCCCCCCGGAAATCCGGTTCGACGCGAGCGTCGATTTTCTCAAGGTGCCGCCCAACATGTACCTCGGCGAGGTAGCCGGCGTCGCGATCGACGCGCGAAAGCACCTCTACGTGTTCTCGCGTACGGGCAGCCGGAGCACGCTGCACGGCGAGGCGGCGTCGCAACTCTTCGAGTTCGGGCCGGACGGCGCGTTCATTCGCGAGATCGGCAAGGACCTCTACGGCTTCGCCTTCGCCCACACGGTCCGCATCGACAAGAGCGGGAATCTCTGGGCGACCGACGAAGGCACGAACATGATCATGGAGTTCAACCCGGCCGGCCGCGTGATGATGGTCCTCGGCCGTCGCGCCGAAGCCGTCGAGGCGCCGGCGGAGACGGCTCCGGGCACGATTCCGAGACCGGGCTGGGGATCGTTCAACCGTCCGACCGACGTCGCATGGAACGCGAACGGCGACATCTTCGTCGCCGACGGCTACAACAATTCGCGCGTCGTGAAGATCGACAAGAACGGCCGCTGGGTGAAAACGTGGGGCGAGCGCGGCTCGGGGCAGGGGCAGTTCAATATCCTGCACTCGATCGCCAGCGACGAGCGCGGCAACGTCTACGTCGCCGACCGCACGAACCGCCGCATCCAGGTCTTCGACTCCGACGGAAACTTCCAGCGCCAGTTCACGATTGACGTGCCCTTCGACAAGGCGCCGAACGTGATGCTCGGAGGGATGCCGTCGCCCAACTCGAACCCGCTCGCGGTCTCCGGCGCCCCATGGGCGATCTGCATCACGCCGGGTCCCAACCAGGTGCTCTACAGCGCCGATGCCGTTCCCGGCCGCATCTACAAACTCTCACTCGACGGCAAGGTGCTCGGCGTGCTCGGCGAGGCAGGGAAGGGGCTGAAGCAGTTCGGCTGGATCCACGAGATCGCCTGTCCATCAGAGAACGAGCTGTACGTCGCCGAGCTTCTCAATTGGCGCGTGCAGAGGCTGACGCTTCATCCGGCAGAGGGAAAGCGGAAGACCGGTGGACCGGTAGACCGGTAGACCGGAAGACCGGAAGACCGGAAGACCGGAAAGGTACGGATGGTCTTGGCGATTACACTTCTGGTATTTCCCTGTCCACCCGTCCACCCGTCCACCCGTCCACCCGTCCACCGCCCTCAAGGCTTCACGGTGACGGTCGCCGGAGTCGCCGAGGTCACGCCGTCGAACACGACGCGCGCGCTGATGGTCGCGACGCCGGTCTTCACGCCCGTCACCAGTCCGGTAGCCGACACCGTGGCAATGGTCGGATCACTCGACGTCCAGGTGATCGTTCGTCCGGTGACGGTCGTCCCGCCGTTCTTCGCCGTCGCGGTGAGCTGCACCGTCGGATTCGTCGTGAGACTCACGTTCGCCGAGCCCGGGGTGATCTGAACGCTGGTCACGGCGAGAATCACCTTGATGTTCGACGTGTCGGCCTTGGCTTCCGACGTCGCGATGACGCGCGCCGAGCCGACCGCCTTTCCCGTGACCGTGGTCGACGCGCCGCTGTTCGGCGCGACCGTCGCGACGGAGCCGGGGTTGCTCGTCCAGGTCACGAGACGGTCGGTCACCACGGTTCCCTTCACGTCCGTCACCGTGGCCGAGACGGTGCGGGTGCTCAACGCACCGGAGGTCGTGATCGAGTCGGTGGTCGGAGCGACCGACACGTTTCCGACCGGCGCGCGCATCGACACGAGGGAGTTCGTGGCTCCCTTGCCCTCACTGATCGCCGAAATAGTCGTATTTCCGGCCGTCAGTCCGCTCACGAGACCGCTGGCGCTCACCGTCGCGACGGCCGGATTGCCCGACTGCCACGTGACGACGCGCCCCGTGAGAACGGCACCCGTGGAGTCTTTGGTGACCGCGGTCAACTGCGTCGTGTAGCCGAGGAAAACCGTGTCGGGACTCAACGGCGTGATCAACACGCTGGCGACCGGCACCACGGTGACCGAGAGTGTCGCCGCGCCCGATTTCCCTTCGCTCTTCGCGGTGATCGTCGTCGTGCCCACGGCGATGGCTGTGGCCAAGCCGGAACCATTCACCGTCGCGACCGCGGGACTGCTCGAGGTCCACGTGATGGTTCGGCCGACGAGCGTGTTTCCCTGCGCGTCCTTGGCCGTGGCCGTGAACTGCTTGGTCTCCGTCACGACAGCCGTCGCGGTCGGAGGCGCGACCGTGACCGATGCAACCGGGACATAGACGGTGATCGTCGAGGTGCCGCCCTTGCCTTCGCTGCTCGCCGTGATCGTCGCCGTGCCCAAGGCGACTCCCGTTACGAGACCGGACGACGAGACCGTCGCCACCGCGGGGTTGCTCGAGCCCCAACTCACCACGCGCCCGGTGAGGACGCCGCCCGCCGAATCCTCGGTGACCGCCGCGAGTTGCACCGTGACGCCGACGCCGATGCTGTCCCTCGGCGGTTGCACCACCACGAGTGCGACAGGAACCGGCGTCACCGTAATCGTGCTCGAGCCGCTCTTGCCTTCGCTGGTGGCGGTGATCGTCGCCGTTCCTGGGGCAACGGCCGTCACGACGCCCGACGCCGACACGGTCGCCGCGGCACTGTTGTTCGACGCCCACGTCACGACGCGGTCGGTTACGATGTTTCCGGCCGAATCGGTCACCGTCACGCCGAGCGAGAACGTTTGCGTGGCCAACATCGATTTCGTCGTCGGCGATACAACCACGCTCGCGACGGGAATCGGCGTGACGTTGATCGTCGCCGTTCCGCTCTTGCCTTCGCTGGTCGCCGTGATCGTCGCAGTGCCCGCTGCCACGCCCGTTACCACGCCGCCGTTCACCGTGGCGATCGACGTGTTGCTCGACGCCCAGGTGATCGCCCGGTTCGTGACGACGTTGCCGAGCGAGTCTTTCACGGTCGCGTCGAAGTTCGCCGTCTTTCCGGTGCGGATGCTCGCGGACGCCGGCGATACGGTCACGCTGCCGACCGGTACCGCTCTCACCGTCACCGACGACGTGCCGGATTTTCCTTCACTCGTCGCGGTGATGGTCACCGTGCCCGGCGCCAAGCCGGTCACGATCCCACTGGTCGACACGATCGCCTGGCTCGAGTTGCTCGACGACCACGTCACCGCGCGGTCCGTGACGACGTTTCCGTTCACGTCGCGTACGACGGCGTTCAGCTGCACGCTCGTGCTCTGCAAGATCGTCGGCCCTTGCGGCTGTACCGTGACCGACCCGACGGCCACGTTCGTCACCGTCAATGCGGCCGTGCCGTTCTTGCCTTCACTCGTCGCGGTGATCGTGCTCGTGCCTTGAGCGACGGCCGTCACTAGGCCTGACGACGACACCGTCGCCACGCTCGTATTCGAGCTGGCCCACGTCACCGTGCGTCCGTTCAAGACGTTTCCGCCCGCGTCCTGAAGAGTCGCCAGGTACTGCGTCGTCTGACCGACCGACATGGTGAGCGCGCCCGGTGTGACGTTGACGGAGGCGACCGCGGCCTGCGAGACCGTGACCGTCATCGAGCCGTTCTTTCCTTCGCACGTCGCGGTGATCGTCGCCGTTCCGGTGGCGACCGCGGTCATCAATCCGTTGGCGTCTACTGTCGCGACGCCCGCGTTGCTCGTGCTCCAGATGACGGCCCGCCCGCTGAGAGGATTCTGCCCCGCGTCGTATGTCGCGGCTGAGAGCGCGGCGTGGGTGCCGGGGGCTGCCTCGATGTGCGGAGGCGTGACGACGACACTCGCCACGGGTGTCTTCTCGACCGTGATCGTCGCGACGCCCGATTTTCCGTTCACGCTCGCCGCGACCTGCGTCGAGCCGAGCGCCACGCCGGTGACGATGCCGGCGCTGGAAATCGTCGCGACGTTCGGATTCTGAACCGACCAGAAGACGCTAGCGCCAGAAAGCGTCTTGCCGTTCGGATCCTTCACCAGCGCCTGGAGCGGGATCTGCGTGCCGACGGCCAACGTCGTCGTCGGCGGTGTGATCGACACGGACCCCACGTTCAGCGTCGTCGCGACGTCGGTCGCCACGCTCACGCAGGCCGCGACCAAGACGGTCGCGGCCCAGATTCCCAGGCGCCGCCCCCACGCGGGAACGGCGGACAGGCGCTGTCTTCGAAGGACTCTCATCTCTCCGGCGGCGGGGACGAAATGCGCGAACAACGCGCGGTTCAACCGCGAGGCGTGTCGCGGTTGGCCGTTGAGACTCTGCAAAAGCCTGGCTAGAGATCGCCGCTTCTACGACGCTGAAAGGCGCCGAGGAGTCACGGGCTGACGGGCTCGGCACTAGGTACGAGGGGCGAAACGGCCGAGCGCCGAGAACTGCCGAAGACCGAAACTGCCGAACGCCGAAACTGCCGAAATCCGAGACGGCGGGAACGGTCGAACGCCGAGAATGGCCGAACGCCGAAACTGCCAACGGCCAAACGCTTCGGCCCGCGCCCACGTTCGAGTTGGCAAACAATCGTGAAAGGTCCTTCGCCGCTCACTCCGTTCCGCAAGGGAGCGCGAAGGTCAGAGGCGAGCTTCCTCTGGCCCTTTCGGCTCTCGGCAGCTTCGCCTCTTGGCGGTTTCGGCCTTCGGCAGTTTCGGCGTCTCGGAGTTTCGGCCGTTTCGGCCCGTGGCAGTTTCGGTTCTCGGAGGTTTCGGGCCTCGGCAGTTTCGCTTCCCGGTTCAAGGAATCGTGAACGACCCCACGACTCCCACTCCGTTCGCCGCTGGCGCGACCGACAGGGCGAGAGTTGCCCCGTTCCGAAGCCGACGCGCATACGACGCCGCCTCGATCGCGCTGTAGAGCGCGATGCCGCCGGCGACGCCCAAGCCGGGGATGAGATAGGGCCGTGTCTTGTGCGTCGTCGTCTCGGAGTAGCTGTACTTGTTGCCGAACGGATCGGTCGCGGTTTTGGTCGTCGTGGTGGGATTGTCCTTCTGGGTAAGGGCGAATCCGGCGGCCGCGCCCACGGCGGCGAGCGAAAGGAAGCCGCGCACAGGTCGCTTCGTGTAAAACTGCCCGCCACCGGGTACGATCACGCCCAGGCCGAACGCCTGAGACGCCGACAGCCGCTGCGACCGAAGGGCGTTGATGCGAGCCACGACGAGCGTACGGTCCGTGGCTTCGGGGCGGAGGCGGAGATATCGCTCGTAGTCATCAGCCGCGCCGTCGCGACGATTCTGGAGCGCCCGCACCAGTCCGCGGTCGTAGTACGCGTCGGCCGACGTCGAGTCGATCCGGACGACGGTCGTGAAGAAGACTTCCGCGTCGTTCCACTGTCCCTTGGCGTAGGCATCCACGCCGCGCCTGAATGCCGTGCCCTCGATCGTCACGACGGTGTCTTGCTTCGGTGGAACCAGAGTCGACACGTGCGCGCGCACGTCGGCTGCCTCGGCGGCGCTCGGCGCGAGCGACAAGAACCGGCAATACTCGGTCGCGGCGTTTGCGAGAACGCCGGCGCCTTCGTACGCCCGCGCGAGCTCGTACGCGAGGTTCGGGTCGGTCGGATCGAGTCCGGCTGCGCCTCGCAACTGGCTGAGCGCCGCGGTCGCGTCGCCGAGAATCGCGGACTGTCGCGCGCGTTGCGCCATCTCACGCGCGTCGCGTCGCTGCGCTTCGGTCGGCGACGACGCCTGGGTCACCGAGGGAGGACAAGCCGGACGCATGCGCACTGCGACGGGTCGCAACTTGAGTTGCTCTCGCAGAGGCGCCGAACTCTGGCCCGAAAGAGCCAGCGGCGCGAGGAACGAGCCCAGAATGGGCAGCCAGAGTTTGCGAGTCATCAGGGAGTCACCGTTATCACTGTGGCCACGGACGAAACCACGCCATCCAGGACCGCCGTCGCCGTGATCGACGCCGTCCCAACAGCCTTCGCAGTCACCAGACCATTCGCACTCACCGTCGCGATCGAAGGGTCACTCGACTGCCAGCTGACCGTGCGTCCGGCGATTGCCCCGCTCGATCCATCGAGCAACGTCGCCGAGAGCTGTACGGTCGGTGTGGTAGCCAGACTCAGCGTTGCAGATAGTGGCGAAATCTGGACCGTGACGACGGCCTGTATCACTTTGATCGTCGAGGACCCGAATTTGGTCTCCGCCGACGCCGTGATCGACGCCGGCCCTGGGCCGACGCCAGTCACGATCGTCGTGGGCCCGGTACTCGGGCTCACCGAGGCAAGGAGAGGCTGAAGACTCGCCCAACTGACGACGCGATCGGTCACGACTGTCCCCTTCACGTCTCTGACGGTAGCGGCCAGCTGCTTTGTGCCGGCCGTGGTCACCGAATCCGACGCCGGCGCGACGACAACGCTGCCCACCGGGGCGACCATGGAAACCATCGTCACAGAATTCGTCTTCCCTTCACTCGTCGCCGTGATGTTTGCCACACCGGCCGCCACGCCCGTGACGAGGCCTGTCGCGTCCACGGTCGCAGCGGACGTATTGTCCGATTGCCAGGTTACGACGCGGCCGGTGAGGACCGTTCCGTTCCCGTCCTTGGTGACCGCCGAGAGTTGCGTCGTATAGCCGATGAACACCGTGTCGGGGCTCGGCGGCGCGATCGTGACGGTGGCGACCGGGACCGGATTGACGGTGAGAGTCGCGCTGCCCGATTGTCCTTCGCTCGTTGCGGTGATCGTCGCCGCGCCCGGCGCGACGCCGGTCGCGACGCCCGACGAGTTCACGGTGGCCGCGGCCGTGTTGTTCGAGCCCCACGTGACCGAGCGCCCGGTGAGCACGTTCCCCTGCGCGTCCTTAGTGGTGGCGGTGAAGCCGGTGGTGTTGCCGACAGTCACCGTCGTCGACACCGGCGCCACGGTGACCGTCGCGACGGGAACCTGAAGCACCGTGATCGTTGAAAGGCCGCTCTTTCCTTCGCTCGTCGCCGTGATCGTCGCGCCACCGGCTTTGATCGCCGTCACGAGGCCGGTTGCCGAAACGGTCGCCGTCGTCGGATCGCTCGATCCCCACGTCACGGTGCGGCCGGTCAACACGCCGCCGATCGAATCAAGTGTGACGGCCGTCAGCTGCGCGGTTCCGCCGATGTTGAGCGTATCCTGAAGCGGCTGTACGACGACGGTGCTCACGGGCACCAGCGAGACCGTGATGGTGCTCGTGCCGCTCTTCGTCTCACTCGTCGCAGTGATCGTCGCCGTGCCCGGTCCGACTGCCGTCACCAATCCGCCCGTCGACACGGTGGCGACGGCGGTGTTGTTCGAGCCCCACGTGACGACTCGATCCGTCACCATCGCGCCCGTCGAATCGCGGACGGTCGCGGTGAGCGCGACGGTCTGGGTCACGAGCAAGTTCTTGCTCGGCGGCGCCACCGTCACGCTGCCGACCGGAATCTTCGTCACGGTGATCGTCGAGATCCCGCTCTTACCTTCGCTCGTCGCGCTAACCGTCGCCGTGCCCGGCGCGACCCCCGTCACCAAGCCGCTCGAGCTCACCGTCGCGATCGTCGGGTCACTCGAGCCCCACGTCACTACGCGGCCGGTCAACACGCCGCCGATGGAATCCAGCGTGGCGGCGGCCAGCTGCGTCGTCGCCGACACACGGATGCCGGCGCTCGGCGGAGAAACGACGACTGAGGCGACCGGGACGAGCGACACGGTGATCGTGCTGGTCCCGCTCTTCGTCTCGCTCGTCGCGGTGATCGTTGCCGTCCCCGGCGCGACCGCGGTCACGAGACCGGCCGTCGACACCGTTGCGACCGCGGGGTTGCTCGAGCCCCACGTGACGACACGGTCCGTGACGATCGTGCCCACGCTGTCCCTCACCGTGGCCGTGAGAGCGACCGACTGGGTGACGAAGAGCGATTTGGCCGGCGGCGCCACCGTCACGCTGCCGACGGGGATCTTCGTGACGGTGATGGTCGATGTGCCGCTCTTGCCTTCGCTCGTGGCGGTGATCGTGACCGTGCCCGGTACGACGCCCGCCACCAAGCCGGTCGAGCTCACTGTTGCGATCGTCGGATCGCTCGAGCCCCACGTCACCGCGCGTCCGCTGAGCACACCGCCGACCGAGTCCCTGGTGACGGCCGTCAGCTGAGTCGCCGCGGTCACGCGAATTCCTACGCTCGCCGGCGAAACGGTAACGGTGCTCACCGGAACGAGCGAGACCGTGATCGTGCTGGTCCCGCTCTTCGTCTCACTCGTCGCCGTGATGGTCGCGGTGCCAGGCGCGACGGCCGTCACCAATCCGCTCGACGACACGGTGGCAACCGCCGGGTTGCTCGTGCCCCACGTAACGATGCGATCGGTCACGACGGTGCCGAGACTGTCCTTCACGGTCGGCGCGAGCGTCGCGGTCTGAGTGACGAAGAGCGCCTTCGTCGGAGGTGCCACGGTCACGCTTCCGACCGGCACCTTCGCCACCAAGACCGGCGACGTGCCGTTCTTTCCCTCGCTCGTCGCGGTGATCGTCGCCGTGCCGAGCTTGAGCGCGGTGACGAGTCCAGTCGCCGACACGCTCGCTGTCGTCGGATCGCTCGAGCTCCACGCCACGACTCGACCGGTCAGCACTCGGCCGAGTGAATCTTCGGTCACGGCGGCAAATTGACGCGACGTGTTGATGGTGAGGCTGTCGTGCGACGGCTGCATGACGACGATGCCCACCGGAATCGGCGAAACGGTGATCGTGCTCGTACCGGTCTTCGTTTCGCTGGTGGCCGTAATCGTCGCCGTGCCCGGCGCGACCGCTGTGACCACGCCGAGCGGTGAAACCGTCGCGACGCCGGTGGCGTTCGAGCTCCACGACACGGGGCGATCGGTCACGACGGTTCCGGTGCTGTCCTTGACCGTCGGCGTGAGCGTAACGGTCTCGGTGACCAGGAGCGCCTTGCTCGCGGGCGCCACCGTCACGCTCGCGACCGGAACCTTGACGACGGTCACGAGCGACGTGCCGTTCTTTCCCTCGCTTGTCGCGGTGATCGTCGCGCTGCCGAGTTTCAGCGCCGAGACCAAGCCGGTCGACGAGACGCTCACGGTGGTGGGATCGCTCGAGCCCCACGCCACGACGCGGCCGTTCAAGACGCCGCCGATGGAGTCTTTGGTGAGCGCGGTGAGCTGGGCTGTCGTGCCGATCGTGACGCTCGCCGTGGGCGGTTGAATGGCGACGCTGGCAACCGGAACGGGCGACACGGTGATCGTGCTCGTGCCGGTCTTCGTCTCGCTGGTGGCGGTGATCGTCGCGGCGCCCGCCGCGACGGCGGTCACCAAGCCGGTAGCCGACACCGTCGCCGCCGCGGGATTGTTCGAGCTCCAGGTCACGACTCGATCCGTGACCGTATTTCCGACGCTGTCCTTGACCGTCGTCGCGAGAGCGACCGTTTGACTGACGAGCAAGGCTTTGGTCGGCGGCGACACTGTCACCGTGCTGACGGGAATCTTCGAGACGTTGATCGACGACGACCCGCTCTTGCCTTCGCTGGTCGCGGTGATGGTCGCCGTGCCCGGCGCGATGCCGGTCACGACACCGGATGAACTCACCGTCGCCAGCGTGGAATCACTCGTCGTCCAGGCGATGATTCGGTTCGTGACGACGACGCCATTGGCGTCCTTGACCGTCGGCGTGAGCGTCGTCGTCGCCGTCACGCGGATGTTCGCGGTGGCCGGCGACAGCGTGACGGTGGCGACGGGAACCGGCGTCACGGTCACCGAGGTCGTTCCCGACTTTTGCTCGCTCGTCGCCGTGATGATCGCCGTTCCGGGGGTCAGCGCCGTGACGACGCCCGACGTGGACACCGTCGCGACGTTCGCGTTGCTCGACGCCCATGTCACCACGCGATTCGTGACGACGGCGCCATTCACGTCGCGCACGGTGACGCTCAGTTGAACGCTGGCGCCCACGACGATCGTGGGAGTCTGAGGTAGCACCGCGACGGATCCCACCGCGACGTTCGTGACCGTGACCTCCGCCGTGCCGGTCTTTCCTTCGCTCGTCGCGGTGATCGTCGCGGTCCCCGATGCCGTCGCTGTCACGACGCCTTGGTCGGACACCGTCGCGATGCCCGTGTTGGAGCTCGTCCAGGCCACCGTGCGTCCGTTGAGCACGTTGCCGAGGTTGTCGGTCAGCGTCGCGGCGAGTTGAGTGACCTGGCCGACCGACATCGAGAGCGGTGTGGGCGACACGGTGACCGTCGCGACCGGCGACTGCGACACGGTGATCGCCGTGACGCCGATCTTTCCCTCCGCCGTGGCCGTGATGCTCGCCGAGCCGGGAGCGACGGCGGTCATCATGCCGTTTCCGTCGACGGTGGCTATTGCCGCGCTACTCGTGTTCCAGGTGATCGTGCGGCCGGACAGCGGATTTTGCGCGGCGTCGTATGCGGTTGCCGTGAGTTGAAAGTGCGCGCCGGGGACGAGGTTGAGTTGTGGCGGCGTCACGACGACGCTCGACACCGGCTCTCGCTGCACGGTGATCGTCGCGATGCCCGACTTGCCGTTCACGCTCGCGGCAATCTCCGTCGACCCGGCCGACACTCCGGTCACGACGCCCGCGCTGGAGATCGAGGCGATGTTTGGATCGCGCACGGACCAGAACACGCTGTTGCCGGTGATCGGCTTGCCCGAGAAATCCTGAACGACGACCTGTAGGGGAACCTGCGCGCCGACGGACACCGATGTCGTGGGCGGATTGACCGCCACCGACGCGACGTCGGCGGTCGGAGTGACCTCGGTGGACATGGTGCACGCGGCGACCGCGACCGCGGCTAGCGAGGCCAGCCGTCGCGACGTGGGCGCAAGAAGGCCCGCAGACCAGGGCCGCCGGCGCGTCATCTACGGAGTAACGGTGATGACGGACGCGACGGACGTCACGCCGTCGAACACCGCTGTCGCGGTGATGTTCGCGATGCCCGCTCCCTTCGCGGTCACCAATCCGTTCGCGTCAACCGTCGCGGCGGCGGGATTGCTCGACGTCCACGTGACCACGCGACCTGTGACCGTGGTGTTGCCCGCGTCTTTGCACGTCGCGGTCAGTTGAATCGTCGGATGGGTGGCCAGGCTGAGGCTTCCGATCAGCGGCGAGACCGTGACCGTTTTCACCGCGGCAACGACGTTCACTGTCGCGGTGTCCGCCTTGGTCTCCGACGTGGCCACGATGCTCGCCGTGCCCTTCGCCTTGCCGTCGACGTTCGTCGTCGCGCCGTTGTTCGGCGAGATCGTTGCGATCGGACCCTGCAAGCTTGCCCATGCGATCGCGCGGTCGGTGACAACCGTTCCCTTCACGTCGGTGACGGTCGCTCTGAGCTGAAGCGTTCCGCTGGTGCTCACCGAGTCCGACGCCGGAGCGACGACGACGCTTCCCACCGGTGCCTTGATCGAGACGAGGGTCGCCGTACCGGTCTTGCCTTCGCTCGTCGCCGTGATGGACGTCGAACCGGCGGCCACTCCGGTCACGAGACCGTTCGCGTCGACCGTCGCGATCGCCGTGTTGGTCGAATGCCACGTCACCGCGCGACCCGTCAGCACGCCCCCGAGAGAGTCCTTGGTGACCGCCGTCAATTGCGTCGTGTAGCCGATGAACACCGTGTCGGGGCTGGGCGGCTGAATCGTCACGGTCGCCACGGGGAGCGCCGTCACCGTCACCGACGTGGTGCCGGACTTTCCTTCGCTCGTGGCGGTGATCGTCGCCGTTCCACCGCCGACGCCGGTCACGACACCCGACGACGACACGACCGCCACCGCGGCGGAGCTCGACGACCAAGTGACGACTCGGTTCGTTACGATCACGCCGTTCACGTCGCGGACGGTGGCGCTCAGCTGAACGTTTGCGCCGACCAAGATCGCCGGCCCTTGCGGCTGCACGGCGACGGAACCCACCGCGACGTTCGAGATCGTCAGCGCGGCGCTGCCGTTCTTCCCTTCGCTCGTCGCCGTGATCGACGTGCTGCCCGCGGCGACGGCCGTCACGACGCCCTGTGACGACACCGTGGCCACCGCGGTGTTGGAGCTGGCCCACGTCACCGTGCGGCCGCTCAACAGGTTGCCGGCGCTGTCCGTGAGCGTCGCCGTGAGCTGTGTGGTCTGCCCGACCGACATGGAGAGCGGCGACGGAGCCACCGTCACGAGAGAGACCGCGGCTTGCGACACGGAAACCGTGGCGACCCCGCTCTTGCCCTCGGACGTTGCTGTGATGGTCGCCGTGCCCTGGCCGGTGGCCGTCATGATCCCGTTCGCATCGACCGTCGCCACGGCGGCGTTGCTCGTGCTCCACGAGATGAACCGGTCGGTGAGCGGATTCTGAGCCGCGTCGTACGCCGTGGCGCTGAGCGGCGCCTTTCCACCGGGCGATGCGTCGACGTGCGGCGGAGTGACCACCACGCTGGAGACAGGTATCTTCTGCACGGTGATCGTCGCGATCCCTGACTTGCCGTTCGAGCTGGCCGCGACTTGAGTCGACCCGATCGCGAGTCCGGTCACGACTCCGGCACTCGACACGGTCGCGACGGTCGCGTCCTGCACCGACCAAAAGACGTCGGCGCCGCTGATCGAGTTGCCCGACGCGTCTCGCACGGACGCCTGAAGCGGAGCCTGTGAGCCAATCGACAGAGTCGTCGTCGGCGGCGTGATCGATACCGACGCGATCTGCGGACCCGATACCTGGTCCGGCGTCGTGCCCGCGCACGCCGCGACCGCGGCCGCCAATGACCAAACCGCCATTCGCCGCATTCCGAACTTCCGAAAATTCTCAAATGCCACCGGTCGGCGCACCGTCATCCAGGCGGCTCCACGTACATCGGCCGCGAGCGGTTCACGCGGGAGCCATCTCCCAACTGGCCGTCGAGGTTGTAGCCCCAGCAGAACGCGTCGCCCGACGGCGTCGTCGCGCAGGTGTGCGACCCGAACGCGCGGATCGTCGCGAACGAGTGGTCGCCAACGACGCGGACCGGCTCCGCCGAATCCTGAGTGCTTCCGCCGTTGCCAAGCTGCCCGTAGTTGTCGCGTCCCCAGCAGAACGCTTCGCCGTCGCCGGTCAACGCACAGGTGTGCAGCGCGCCGGTCGCGATGGCGACGAAGCGCAGCGACGTCTTCACGGGGGTGGGAAGCTCGCGGCTCACGCGAGTTCCGTCGCCCAGCTGCCCGCCGTAGTTGTTGCCCCAGCAGTACGCCTCGCCGCGCGGCGTGATGCCGCAGGCGTGCGTCGCACCCGCCGAGATCGCGCGGAACGTCAAACCCCCAGCCACCGCGACGGGGCCGCGCCGGTCGCTGATCGTGCCGTCGCCGAGCTGTCCGTTCGCGTTTTCACCCCAGCAGAACGCGCGGCCGTTGTCGAGCCCGCACGTGAAATTCCAGCCGAGGGAAATAGACGAGTAGCGGCGATCGCCGCCCACCGCGGCCGGAGCGCTCAGCTCCGTCGTCATCGTTTCGGTGCCAAGCTGGCCGTGTGAATTCGAGCCCCAGCAGAGCGCCTCGCCTTGGCTGTCGATGGCGCACGTGTGCGCCGCGCCGACGTCGATCGCGACGAACATCCGAGAATCGGCCACGCGCATCGGGGCCTGATGCGCCATCGTGGACCGGTCGCCGAGCTGACCGCGCTCGTTCTCACCCCAACACCACGCGCCTCCGCCGCGCGCGATCGCGCAGCTGTGCGAGAGGCCGGCCGCGATCGTCGTGAAGCGAACGTCGCCTGCGACGGCCAGCGGCGTCGCGACGGAGTTCGCGCCGCCCGCGCCGAGTTGGCCGCGGTCGTTTCCGCCCCAGCAATACGCGCGTCCCTCGGCGTTGAGCATGCACGAATGCAGTCCGCCCGCCGCCACGACGACGCGCGAAGCGGCCAAAGCTGGAAGCGGAGGAGGCGCGGCCGGCACCGGTGTCGGCGCGGCCTTGTCGGCGGGCGACGTCGTTTTGTCGGCGCCCGGTTTGTCGACGATCCTGCCGGTCTCGGCGCTCTTGGTGGACGCGTTCTTTGGCTTGTCGTCCTTCTTCGCGGCGCTCTTGGAGTTGTTGTTCGTCGTCTCGAGCGATTGCTGCGCGACGGGGAGACGCGTCGGTGGCGGCGACTTTCGCGATTCCGGCAAACTCGGCGGCACCGCCGAGGATGCGACGCCCGCGGCGGGCGTGACCGGTCGCGACGCCGCGTCGGTCGCGGGCGTAGCGGTCGGCGGCGGGGCGTTGGGACGCGGCCTTCCCCCCGGCAGCGTCTTGCCGGCCGTGTCGTTCACCGCGAATCCGCTCGAGACGAGCACAGGCTCGCGGTGAGCGTCGTTCGACCGCCCTTGCAGATTCGCCGCGACCAGCACGAGCGTGGCGGCCGCGGCGATGCCGCCGACCGCGATGAGGTATCTCCGCGGTGTCCCGGCGCGCGGCTCTTCGTCTTGTGCCTCGAGTTCCGCGGCGAGCGTCGAAAACGCGGCCGGGCTCATGAACGGCGACTCGTTCTCGCCCCCCCCCGTCGACCGAGGCAACGACGCCGGGCCGAGTTCGACGAACGGAACCTCTTGTCGCGGCGCCCCCCCCGTGAGCTGCGGCGGCGCCGCCGCGTGCGCGGGCGCAACCGCGGGGAGCGGCAACGGCGGATGCGAGGCCGAAGATTCCACCCCGCCGACGATGGGCGCGTCCGAACGTGGGGCCCCGGCCGCCGGCCGCATGAATCGCACGGTGTCCGCGTTCAATGGCGCTCGGCGCATCGCACGGCGAGGCGGCGCGGCCCCGTCGAGCGCCTCGATCATCTCGTGCGCGCTCTGCCAGCGCATCGCGGGATTCTTCTCGATGGCGACGGCGATCGTGTCGCCCAGCGTATCGGAAACGTCGTCGCGCAGGTCGCGGACGTCCGGGAGCTGCTCGTAGCGCTGGTGGTAGAGAATCGCGTAGAGGCTCTCGCCTTCCCACGGACGATGGCCGGTCAACATCTCCCACGCGACGAGCCCGAGGCTGTACACGTCGCCGCGAGCATCGAGAGCGGCGCCCTCGATCTGCTCCGGCGGCATGTACGCCGGCGTGCCGATGGCGACGCCGGCCATCGTGAGCTGCGAGTCGTTCGTCATCGACCGCGCGAGACCAAAGTCCGCGAGGAGCGGCCGATCGTCGGCGTCGATGAAAACGTTTTCCGGCTTTACGTCGCGGTGGACGATTCCCATCGCGTGCGCGGCACCGAGCGCACGCGCGATGTCGCGCGTGAAGCGCTCAACCCGCTGCGGCTCGAGCCGCCGTTCGTCGCGAATCAGCTCTTTGAGCGTGCGACCCGGCACGTGCGCCATCACGATCGCCAGACCCGCGTCGCCCAATTCCAGCACGTCGCGCACGCGCACGATGTTCGGGTGCACGAGCCGCTCGAGGAATCGCGCTTCTCGCGCGAAGCGCCCCATCGCCTCTTCGTCGCCGAGGTACTTCGAGCGAATGAGCTTGATCGCGACTTCGGCGTCGGACGAACGCTCGCGGGCGAGATAGACGACGGACGTTCCGCCGTGCCCGATCTCGCGGATGACTTCGTACGCCGGTTCGAGCGCCGATAGTCCCGGGGGAACTCGCTCGGAGCTCATCGGATGCGAGGCAGGGAGACGACCACGACGTCCATGGGACCGGCTTCGCTACCGCGACCGGAAGCGGAGAACCACTTCGCCGAGCTCGAGGCGATCGCCATCGGCGAGCGGCCGTTCGATCGAGTCGTCCATGATCCGCTCGTCGTTGACGACGACGGGATTCGTTCGCGACAAGTTCCTGACCGCCCACCGGCCATTCGAGTATGCGAATCGCGCGTGGCGGCGACTCACCGTGTCGGAATGGAGGGCGACGGTCTGCGGCGAACGGCCGGCCTCGCGTCCGAGGATCAGCTCGGGGGGTTCGCCCGGGGCGCGAACGAAACGAATCTCGCGGTGCTTTGGCTCGCCGGAGAGAACCTCGAGGCGGCCGGGGAGAATCTGCACCGGCTCTTCGCCCGGTCGCAGGAATCGGACTGTCTCGGAGTTGGCGCCGCGCACCGGGATCTCGTCGTCATCGTCGAATCGGTTGTCGTCGAATACCACGCGCTCGCCGAAGTTCGGAAGTCCCGAACCACGAAGCGGCCTGGACGAACGCGCGTCGTGCGTCGGGTGCGCGGGCGCCGCGGAGACCACGGCGGCGTCCATGATGGGCTCCACCCCGGCGACCGCCCGCGGTATGACGAAGAGCGGCGGAACCTCGCGCGAGCGCGCGCCGCGGCTCTGCAGCCAGGCACGCACGACGAAGATGGCTCCGGCCGCGAGAGCCGAAAGCAGCAGGCCGACGACGATTGCACCGAACATGACTTCCGACTGCTCCGGAGAAAAAACGGCGACGCCAACCATAGTGAAATACACGTCGGGAAAGGCGCCGTCCACCCTTCGCCGCGACCTCATCGGCGCAGGACTCATGCCTTGTAACAAGGTGATGCAGGACACACATTTACGAGGCCTAGAACGTTGCCAAACCCGTCCAATTCGGCCGTGCGTCACAGCCGCCTGTGGTGTCCGCGCATCAATCGCGCTATACTCGGCGGCGTTCCTCAATCGGGAGCCGCCATGTCCGTCTCGCGTCGTTCGTTCGTCGCCAGCCTTGGGGCAGGGACCGCCGGTCTTCTCACGGCGCCGCTGATTCGGTGGCAAGGGCACGAAGCCCTTCTCGCGCAGGGCCAACCTGAGCGGCGCGCGGATCGATTGCTGGCGTCTGCCCCCGGAATGATCCGGATCGACAGCAACGAAAACCCGAACGGCCCCGGACGGCGCGCGCTCGAAGCCGTGTCGAACGCGTTCACGCACGCGAATCGGTATCCGGTGAAAGAGGAGGACGACGTTTTCGTCACGATCGCCAAGGCGCGCGGCGTGTCGCCCTCGAACATCATCCTCGGCTGTGGATCGGGCGAGCTGCTGCGAGCCGCGGTCCTCGCGTTCACCGCGCCCGACAAGGGGCTGGTCGCTCCCGAGCCCACGTTCGAAGCGCCCGCGAACTTCGCCCGGTTCGTCAAACATCCCGTGGTCGCGCCGCCGGTCGACTCGAAGCTCAGGCTCGACCTCGACGCGATCGTCGCCGCGTCGAAGGGCGCGGGGCTGGTGTATTTCTGCAATCCGAACAATCCGACGGCCACGGTCCACGGCGGCGACGACGTCGCGTCGTTCGTCGAAGCGGTGAACCGCGCGTCGCCGGACACGGTGATCCTCGTCGACGAGGCGTATCACGAGTACGTCGCCGACAAGTCGTACCGGACAGCCATCCCCATCGCGCTCGCGAACCCGCGCGTCGTCGTCACGCGCACGTTCTCGAAGGTGTTCGGCATGGCCGGCCTCCGCGCCGGCTACGCGATCGGGCAGCAGGACACCGTCAAGCGCATGTCGAGCTGGTGCCTCGGCTCCAACGTGAATCAGCTCGCGCTCGCCGCGGTGGCTGCGACGGTGAACGACGCGGCACACGTGGCGTCGGAGCAGCGCAAGAACGAGGAAGCGCGCGCGTTCACTCGCGCCTTCTTTCAGAATGCCGGTTACACGGTGCATGCCGCCGAAGCGAACTTCATGATGGTCGACGTTCGCCGCGACGCGCACGCGTTCAAGCTCGAGTGCGTGAAACACAAGGTGGCGATCGGCCGCGCGTTTCCGTCACTCGCGAACTACGCGCGCGTCTCCGTCGGTACGATGCCGCAGATGAAGAAAGCGGTCGAGGTATTCCGAACGGTGCTCGCGACGCCGGTCACCGCGTCGCAGCACTAGGTCGGTTGAACTGGCGCCGCGCGAAAGCGCGGCGTCAGTGGCCGCGCATCGCGAGCGCCGCGACGAGCGCGGCGATCACCACCATCGCGCCCGCGACGAAATACCACGGTGTGCGGCTGGCTTTCGCCGGCACGACGACGGGCGTCGCGACCGGAGTCGGCGCCGGAACGGGCGTCCGCGAGATCACCGGACGGCGCGTTCGTGCTTCGACCTGCCGCAACGCCTGAACGAACGCCGCGGCTGTCGGATAGCGCTCGTCGGGCGATTTCGCCATCGAGCGATTCAAGAGCTCGTCGAGTTTTTGCGGCGCTGTCGACCGAAGCGCTCGCACCGACGGCACGGGCGTCGCCATGTGCGCGGCGATCACCGCGGCGGCGGTCTTTCCCGTGAACGGCGGCGAACCGGCGACCATCTCGTACAGCACGCAACCCAACGCGTACGTGTCGGCGCGGCCGTCGACGTCGAGCTCACCGGCCGCCTGCTCGGGGCTCATGTAGCCCGGCGTTCCCACCGACATGCCGGTCGCCGTGAGCCGCTCGCCTTCGCCGGCGCGAGCGAGCGCGCGCGCGATCCCGAAGTCGGAAATGATCGCGTGGTTGTCGGCGAGGAGAATGTTCTCCGGCTTGATGTCGCGGTGGACGATGCCCTGCCGATGCGCGTAGTCGAGCGCTTCAGCGATCTCGATCGCGACGTTGAGCGCGTCGGGCAGGGCCAACGTCGGCTCGCGAACCAGACGCGCGCGCAGCGACTCCGCCGTGATGTACGGCATGATGTAGTAGAGCAGCCCGTCGCGTTCGCCGGCCGAAAGAATCGGCACGATGTTGGGATGCGTGAGCGCCGCCAAGAGGCGGATCTCGCGGCGGAACCGCTCAGCGCTCAGCCCCGCCGCGAGCGCCGGCGGCAGCGTCTTGATGACGACGGTCCGTCCCAGCGTCGTGTCCGTCGCGACGAACACGCGCGACATGGCTCCCCCACCGAGCTCGCGTTCGATTCGGTAAGCGTCACCCAGCGCGATTTGGAGGCGTTCGCGGAGATCCATGCGGGCGGGAAAAACCGTCTCACGAAGCTAAGACCCGGTACGCGCACGGGATAGGGTCTTGTCCCCAGAGCGGCGTCCGTGCTGATTCGTGCGCGCCCACAACACAGAGGATCGCCATGCCAATCTTGCCAGGCGTCGACTTCATCACGACGACCGCGAACGCCGTCGATGGATACGAAGTGACGCAGACCTTCGGCGTCGTCCGCGGAATCGTCGTTCGGTCGCGGTCGGCGCTCGGCCGGATCGGGGTGAAATTCCAGACGTTCTTCGGCGGCGACATCACGCTCCTCACCGACCTCTGTGAGCGAGCGCGCGCCGACGCGTTCGCCGCCGCGACACAGCATTGCGTCGCGATGGGCGGCAACGCGATGCTCGCCGTCCGCTACGACGCGACCGAGATCATGGACGGCGTGACTGAAGTACTCTGCTATGGCACGGCGGTTCGTCTCGCGCCGCGGCTGCGTCGGGACGCGTGATGCCGTCCGCTCGGCTTGTCTCATTTCTGTGACGAGACGTTGCAGGTCTGGCGGCTAGGCATGGGTCGCCGTAGCGTCTTGCTGATGAAGGTCCTACCGGTCATCGTGTCCGCCCTCCTATGCGGATGCGCCCTTCACGGATCGACGACGGTCCCCGAGCCAGCGCGCGGGCCGGCGCGCGACAGTTTGTTCCACTTCGACCAATCGCGCACCGACAGCGTCGCCGCTCGCGGTCTTCTGGCCGGGACCATTGCATTGCTGGGCGACAACGTCGTGTATCTGCGCGCCGGGGCGCCCGCCGCGTTCGGACTGGCTGCGACGCGTACGCTGCTCGCCGCCGGCGACAATGCGCCGGCGGCGCGATCGTTGTGGCAGCCGCTCGGCGGCGGCGTGTCCGGTGATCTTCTCGCGGCCTACACGTTCGGCGTCGCGATACGAGTCTCGCCGGCCGTTTCACCTCAGTTCGGCCGCTACATCGCTTTTTGGGAGCGCGTCAAGAACGGCCCCTGGCGCATCGCGGCGTACGCGGAGGTGAACGGTCCCGTCTCCACGGCCGCGCCCGGCGAACCGGCCGCGCGACACAGCGACGGCGACGTCGTGCCGAGTGAAAGAGGGCCGGCTGGCTCAGCGGCCGTCGCCGAAGAACGAGCCCGCATTCGCGCGGCGGACAGCTCCTTCTCCGATCTGTCCTACCGCATGGGCGTCGCTTTCGCGTTTGCTAATACCGTCGCGCCCGACGGCGTCGTGTTCGGAGATCCGCAGCTCGTGATCGGCGCCCGCGCCATTCAGGAGTACCTCGAGGCGCGCGCGGGGCAGTCGTCGCTCGTCTGGCAGCCCGTGTTCGCGTACGTCGCCGCGTCGAGAGACCTCGGCTTCACGATCGGCGAATCCACCGCGACGGGACTCGGCGCGTCCGGCGCCGCTGTCCAGCGAATCGGGAAGTACCTCACCGTATGGAAACGCCAGAGCGACGGCACGTGGAAGTTCGTGGTCGACGGCGGCAACCCCGGTCCGCCGAGAGCCGACGAGCGGTAGTCGGAAACCGGAAACCGGAAACCGGAAACCGGAAACCGGGATACCGGAAACCGGCATACCGGAAACCGGCATACCGAAAACCGGCATACCGGAAACCGGTGCACGGTAACCCGGTCTCCCGCCAATCCGTTTTCACTGCTCCGCGCGCAGCGCCTCCAGCGGATCCACCCTCAGCGCGCGCCGCGCCGGAATCACCGACGCCGCGATCGCGACGACCGCGAGCAGCAGCGACGTTCCCACCAGCGATGCCGGATCATTTGGCGCTACGCCGAACAACATCGTGCTGATCGCGCGTCCGACCAGGCCCGAAGCCACGAGGCCGGCGAGGAGCCCGACGGCCGAGATGACGAATCCTTCGGACATGACCAGCAGCAGCACCGATCGATTCGCCGCGCCCAGCGCCATTCGCACACCGATTTCGTAGCGACGAAGGGTGACCGCATAGGCGATCACGCCGTACGTACCGAGTCCCGCCAGCAAGAGCGCCAACACCGCGAAGCCGGCGAGCAGAAGAGTGGTGAACTTTCGAACGGCCACCGACAGGCCGGCGATCTCGTCGAGACTCCGAATCTCCGAGACCGGCGTCATGCGATCGAGGGCGGCGACTTGGCGTCGCAGCGCGGGGACGAGCGCGAATGGATCGCCGTCCGTGCGGATGAGCAGCGACATCTGTTTCGGCTGATAGTACCCGCTGCGCGCCGACTGCGCGTACGCGAAATACATCGTCGGCTCCGGTGGATCGCCGAATCCGCGCGACTGTATGTCGCCGACGACTCCGACGACGGAGAGGTAAATCGAGTCGGTGCTAAGACGCAGGCGCTTTCCGATCGCGTTTTGTCCGGGCCACGCGCTTCGCGCGAGCTTGTCGCTCACGATGACGACGAGCTGGCTGTTCAGCCGGTCGCCGCTCGTGAACTCGCGGCCGGACAGCAACGGAATCCCCGCCGCGGCGAAGTAGTCGGGCGTCACGTGTTGCGGAACCGCGAGCGGCCACCGTCCGTCCGGAAAGCTGCCGCCTTCGGGGCGAAATCCCCACAGGCCACCGGTGCCGACGACCGGGAGCCACGCCGACGCGCCGGCGGACCGTACGCCCGGGATGGCGTGCACGCGCGCCATGAGCTGCTCGAAAAAGATCGCGGCGCGCGCGTCGTCGTACGCCCCCGGCAGAACGGCGACTTCCGCCGTGAGAACTCCGCGCGGATCGAATCCAAGCTGCTGGTGTTGGAGCGCCAGCAAGCTTCGAAGCAGCAGTCCTGCCCCCGACAGCGATGTGACGGCCAACGCCATCTCCATCGCGACGAGCGTTCGTCGCAGCGCTCTCGACGCGCCTTCGGCCCCCGTCGTTCTGCCGCCCTGTCGCAGCCCGCCGGCGAGGTCGCCGCGCGACGCGCGCAGCGACGGGATGACGCCGATCAACACAGCGGTCACGATGCAGGTCACCGCGGTGAATGAGAGGGCCCGCCAATCCATGCCCACGTCGTCGAGACGAGGCACGCTCGCCGGCGCCATCGCGACAAAGACGCGATCGACGATCACCGCCAGCGCGAGCCCCAGGGCGGCGCCGATCGCCGACAGCATCGCGCCTTCGGTCGACAGTTGTACCACCAGCCGGCGGCGCGACGCGCCCAGCGCGGTGCGAACGGCGAGCTCCTTCTCGCGCGCGGCGCCGCGCACCAACAGCAGATTTGCCACGTTCGCGCAGGCGATGAGCAGGATGAATCCGACGGCGCCGAGCAGCGCGAGGAGATAGGGCCGCGTTTGTCCGACCAGCTCTTCACGCACGCCGGTGAGGCGCGGCGTGAGCGGGGCCTTCGGATCGAACTTGGACGGCTCGGCGCGCATGATCGCGCGGGCGACGCCCGCCGCTTCAGCACGAGCCTGGTCCAGCGTGAAGCCCGGCCGGAGACGGCCGACCATGAACAGATAGTGTTGGTCCCGGTCGCCAAGGCTGTCGAGGTTGAACCGCGCCATCGGGATCCAGACCGCTGTCGCGGGCTTGGGGTACGCGAAGCGCGGGGGCATCACGCCGATCACCACGCGCGGAGCGCCGTCGATGTTGATCGTCCGCCCGATGACCGATCGCGAGCCGGCGAAGTCGCGCTGCCAGAGTCCGTAACCAAGCACCGCCACGCGCGCGATCTTGGAATCGTGATCTTCGGCGGCGAACGTGCGCCCGAGCGCCGGTTTTGCGCCGAGCACGTCGAAGAAACCTTCGCTCGCGCGAACGACGCCGACGCGCTCCGGACGCGAGTCGGCGTCGAGATTCGCGCCCAGCGTCGCGACGCGCTGGTCGAACGCGGCCAAGCCCGAGATCGACTTCATCTCGCGCTTGTAGTCGATGAAGTCCGGCGCCGACGTGAGCCACTGCGGCGGTTCGTGTCCGAACGAGAAGAGCCGCTCGTCGTGCGGATACGGCAGCGGCCGCAGCAGCACGCCGCTCACGACGCTGAAGATCGCGGCGTTGGCGCCGACGCCGAGAGCGACCGTTCCGATCAGGAGCGCGGCGAACCGTGGCCGCCGGGCGAGCCCGCGAAGGGCGAACGCGAGATCCTGACGCAGCGTGTCGAGCGTTCCGCCGCCGGACACGAACGAGCGTAGATGCTCGGCCGCGGCGGACACGACGACGTCGGCGATGGTTCGCGCCCAGAGCGCCGCGATGGATTCGTGGTTCTGCGTCGCGAGGGCCAGACGGTCGCGGTGAAAGTCGCCCATCGCGCGGCCGTAGCGCGCGCGAAACTCGGCGGGGTACAGCGTGAGCAACCGCTCGTAGAATCGCTCGCCGCGCGTCACGCCCGCCTCGGGGACACACGTTTGGAATCGACGATGCGCATCAGCGCGCGCAGACGTTCGACTTCGGCGGCCAGCACCTCTCGGCCGAACGGAAGGAGACGGTAGTAGATCCGGCGCTCGTCGTCGCCGCGCCCCGCGGGACGGGGCTCGGTCTCGTCGACGAGACCGTCGCTCTGCAACTTGCGGATGTGCCGATACAGGTTGCCCGCCTCGAGCGCGACGCGACCCTCGGTGTGGTCGACGATGTCCTGCCGAAGTCCGTAGCCGTGCCGTTCGCCGGCGCTCAACATGGTGAGCACGAGCAACTCGATCGGCTTGAGGGGCAGGAGCTCTTGCGGATCGCGGACGCGCGGGCGCGACGAACTCACCGGACCTCCGGGTGAAACGACTATGCTCAGTTTGACAGCAATAGGGTCAATGTGAGCATAGTAGACACCGCGGGAGGGGAAAGGGTTGCCGGGGGGCCGGGTGCCGGGCGCCGGGCGCCGGGGTGCCGGGGTGCCGGGGTGCCGGGGTGCCGGGGTGCCGGGGTGCCGGTGGGCCGGCGGGGTCTGGGGACAGGTGGACCGTCGGCTCCAAACTCAAAGCCCCGCGAGCTTGGCTCGCGGGGCCCATGCTGAACATCTCGGGCTTCCGAGGTTTCGGCCTCTACCGGTCCACCGGTCCACCGGTCCAGCGGTCCACCGGTCACCCGGCCTCACGGCCGATCCTTGAACTGCGCATTCAACTGCGTGTGCTTCGTGTCCAGCGGCACGTTGCGGCCGTCGATGAACAGGTACTTCGTGTCGGTCTTGGCCTCGAGCATGTCGCCGGTGGTGACCACGATGTTGGCCATCTTCCCGACCTCGATCGAGCCCATGCGGTCGCCGACGCCGAAGATCTGCGCGGGCCAGAGCGTCACCGACTTGAGCGCGTCCGCCTTGGACAGGCCGTGCGCCGCGGCCATGCCGGCGTTGTACGGCAGCGTGCGAACCTCGGAGCCCTTGTCGCCGGTCGAGATGGCGAACGTGACGCCGGCGGCGGCGAGCTTCGCCGGGATGCTGTAGTTCACGTCGTACGGATCGTCCTCGCGCGACGGAAGGTGCATCACCGCCGTGATGATGACCGGGACGTTGTGCTGCTTGAGGAACGCCGCCACGGCCGGCGCCTGCTCGCCGCCCATGATGATCGGCTTCACGTGCATCTCTTCGGCGAAGTTCACCGCGTCGCGAATGTCGTTCGCGCGATCGGCGGGGAAGATCACGGGCATCTGACCGCGCAGCGCGGGCACCATCGACTCGAGCACGACGTCGTGCGCCGGACGCGGAATCGACTTGTCCTTGGCGTACGCGGCCTGCGCCTTGTCGTACGCGTCGGCGTCGTGCAGGAGCTTGCGGAGTGAGTCCATCTGCGCCTGACGAACGCGGTTCGCGTCGGCCGGCGTGCCCTGCTGCAATGCCGCGGCACGGGCGAATCCTCGTCCGCCGAATCCGGAGCGCGGAAGCTCGATGACGAGCGCGAGCTTCGGGATGACGGCCATCTTCGGCGGCGTGTCGCCGGCGAGATTCATCAGCGCCGCTTGCCCCGACAGAATGCCGCCCGTCGGACGAGACACGACCGTCGTGATGCCGACGACGCGCGCCACGCCGATGTGCGCGCTGTGCGGATCGATGCCGTAGAACGCCTGCGCGTTCGGGTTGAACGACCCAACCTCGGCGATGTCGACCGTCGCGACCGCGCCCTGGCCGATCTCGGACAAGCCGATGCTCGAGCCGGTCTCGATCATCCCGGGGTAGACCATCAACCCCGTCGCGTTGATCACCTGCGCGTTGGCGGGCACCTGCACGTTCGCCCCGACCGCGGTGATCTTGCCGCCGCTGATGACGACGGTGCCGTTCGGAATGTCGGCGCCGCTCACGGTGACGACGGTCCCACCGCGAATCGCGAACGTGCCCTGTGGCCCCGGATTCGGATTGAACGATCCGAGCTGGGCGTGGGCGGCGGCCGGCAGCGCCGCTGCCGCGAGAGCGGCGAGCGCCATGCAGCGCGCGCGACCGCCGATTCTATCTGTCATTGCGTTGATCACGAATCGATTCTCCTCAAGGAATCACGGGACGGCGGCCGCGATCGGCAGCCTCGAGTGCCGCGCGCTCTTTCGCCATCTGATCGCGCATCGCGGCGTCCTTCTTGACGTCGAAGAACACTTCGCCGTCGATGAACGTCGTTTCGGCGGACGAGTACACGCTCAGCGGATCGCCGGACCAGATCACGACGTCGGCGTCCTTGCCGATTTCGATCGACCCCACGCGGTTCTGGACGCCCAGCTGCACCGCGCCGTTGTAGGTGATCGTCTTGAGCGCTTCGTCCTCGGTCAGCCCGCCGTAGCGCATCATCTTCGCCGCGTCGATGTTGAGCCGGCGCGCCCGCTCGTCCGAGTCGGAGTTCACCGTCGCCACGACGCCGTGGTGCATGAGGATCGCCGTGTTGTACGGGATCGCGTCGTACGCCTCGACTTTGTACGACCACTCGTCGGCGAAGGTCGACAGGCCCGTTCCGGCCTGCGCGATCTCCGATGCGATTTTATAGCCTTCCAACCCATGCTGAAGTGTCTTGACCGTGAAGCCGAACTCCTTGGCGACGTTCAGCAGCATCAACATTTCGTCGGCGCGGTAGGAGTGCGCGTGCACGAAGCGCTTGCCCTCGAGCACCTCGACGAGCGGCTCGAGCTCCAGGTCGCGCTCCGGCGCCACCGCGGTCTTGTCGCCGGCCTTCACCTTCGCGTTGTAGTCGTCCCACGACGCCTTGTAGTCGCGGGCGCGCGTGAACGCGTCGCGCAGCACTTCTTCCTGGCCCATGCGCGTCGCCGGGTATCGCAGCGCCCGCCCCTGCGCCTGCGCCGCCGTCTGCCCGTTCTTCTGCGTCACGTTCTCGCCGAGCGCGAACTTGATTCCGGGCATCGCGCCGGGGAACAGCATCTCGGGGACGTCGCGGCCCCACTTGAGCTTCACGACCGCGTTCTGTCCGCCGATCGTGTTCGCCGAGCCGTGCAGCACGTTGATCGTCGTCACGCCGCCGGCGAGCTGGCGGTAGATGTTGATGTCCGTCGGGTTGAGGACGTCGCGAACGCGCACCATCGACGTCACCGAGAGCGAGCCCTCGTTCACCGCGTCGATCATCGTGTGCGAGTGCGGGTCGATGATGCCGGGCATCACGTACTTGCCCGTCGCGTCGATGACCGTCGCGCCAGCCGGCGCCGAGAGATTCTTGCCGATCTGCGCGATCTTGCCGTTCTGCAACAACAGGTCGGTGTTCTCGAGCTTTCCTTTGGTGACGGTGAGGACCGTCGCGTTCTTGATGAGTGTCGGCTTGGCGACGGTCGCGGGCTGCGCCTGCTGCGCGCCGGCCGCCCCCCCCGTCGCCGCGGCGAAGAGTATGGCGATCGATAGTCTGGACATGGGTCTGGCCGTGAATGGCGAGGGAAAAGGAGTCCGGTGGGCGGAGACGTTCTGCTCATGTCGCATCTTCATTCGACCGGCGGCCTTCCGCGGCGGCCACCGCCCTGGCCGGCGTCGGGCTTGGTGCCCACGAACGTCGACTGCGGATGTCCGACGACGGCGACGGTGCCGCGCATCAGGTTGCCCTCGATCGTGCCGATGAACCGTCCTTCCTCCGTCCCGGAGCCCATCGTCAGCGATGCCGAGAACTGCACGTCGCCCGCCGGCCCGATCGACCCGTTAGAAATCTGTGAACTGCCGAGCGAGCCCTGGATCGTGCCGCGCAGTTGCTCGCCGACCTGCTGCAGCGTGAGCGTCACCGGCTTCTCGCCCTCGTCCGTCGTGATCGTGATCGTCCACGTGCCGGCGGCGAGCGACGCGGCCGCGTTGGCCGGCGCGCGCGGCTCGAGCGGCGTGCCGTCGATGAAGACGTGCGCCACGCGGCCCGTGAATAGGTCGCCGCGCGTCACGGTGAGGTTCGCGACCTTGCCGGTTTCGATCGAGCCGAGCCGGTCGGTCACGCCGAGAATTTCGGCGGGCGCCAGCGTCAGCGCGCGAACCGCCTGATCGGAGGTGAGGCCGTTCTCGACCGCGCGGCCCGCGTTGCCGAGGTAGTCGGACCACGTCGTCAGCCCGCCGTCCTCGAACGCGAACTTCACGCCGGCCGCCTGCAGCTTCGCGGCGAGCTTGGGCGCTTCGACGCGCGCGCGCAGCGTGCGCAGCGGCTCGGGGTCGGCGTCGGCCGACGCCTGCGGGCGGCGCGGGAAGTTGAGCGACAGAAGCACCGGCACGTTCTCCGCCTTGAGCCGCGCCGCGACCAGATCGGCCTCTTCGCCGCCCGCGATGATCGGGCGGAGATTGAACTCTTTCGCGAGGTCCAGCGCGCGTTCGATCTCGCGCTGCGACGACGCTTCCATCACCACGGGGATCTGCCGCTGCAACACGGGCTGCAGCGCCTCGAGCGACGGGTCGGGCTCGGGGCGGCGCATGCCACGCGGATTCTTGGCGTACGCGGCCTGTTCAGCGGCGTAGTGCTGCGCGTCGAGCAGCGTCTGTCGCAGCGCCGAAAACACGCCCATGAGAGAATTTGGATAGCCGCCACCGCGCGACGGCGTGAAGCCGATGTGCTCCGCGACGGGCGCTTTGATCAGCATCGCCTGCGCCGTCGAGCCGGCGAGGAGGATCACGGCCGATTCACCGCGGAAGATTCCCGTGGGCGGGGCGGTGAGCGCGGCCGTGATCCCGGCGCTCTGCGGACCGGCGAGCGCCTCTTCGTCGGCGTGCAGAAGATCGACCACCGCGAGTTCCGGCTGAAGTCCGATCGGGTGCAGCGAGTTTGGGGCGCCAACCGGCGCCCCCTGCTGCGCCGGCGCCGCTCCGCGGCCTCCTCCGCCGCCGCGACCACCGCGGCCGGCATCGGCGACGACGGCCGCGCCGCCGCCGAGTCCGAGGCTGCTGTTGGCGTCGATGATGCCGGGGTAGACGGTAAGGCCGCTGCCATCGATGACCCGCGCGTCGGCCGGCGCTTGCACGGCCGGGCCGACGGCCGCGATCAGGCCGTTGCGCAGGACGATCGTTCCGCGGTCGATCGTCGGACCGTTTCCGGGGACGATGCGCGCGTTCGTGATCGCGTACGCGTTCGGAGCGCTCAGCTCACGATTCGCGACGCGCTGCGCCAGCACCGTGGCCGGCAGCGCTGCCATCGCGCACGCGGCGAGCAGCGCGGTCGTGACGAACGAAACCGGACGGGTAGAGGAAGAGGGCGAAATGCGATTCGGCATGTGCAACGTGGTCCTCGCCAGGGTGGTTCGCGAAGGGGCCGGGGCCAGTGGGACTTCGGCGTTGGGAGACTCGGACGGCTGACGCCGACAAACGGCGGCTCGGCGACGCAGGAATATCCGCCCGGTGCGATCGGGTGTCGAGTGCGTCGAAACTCCCTACGATCTCCGGCAGAGTCCGGTCGTTAGATTACCCGCCGCGGGTTTGAGCCGCCCCCCTGGCCATCGCAGCACGTCCCTTCATTCGCCCGGCGAGGTCGGCAGCGATCAAAATCAATCCAGAGAGGACTTCGCATGCGCATACAGCGTTTGGCTGTCGCGAGCATCGTTCTCACGCTCGTGAGCTCGGTCGAGGCCGCCGCGCAAAAGCTCGGCACGACCGAAGTAGGCGTCTTCGGGCAGTTCACGCGCGCCGACGAAGCGTGGCAGACCGACGACGGATTTGGACTGGGCGGAAGACTCGGAGTCTTCCTGAACCGGCGGTGGGAGCTCGAGGGGACGTTCTCCTCGTCGACGTTCGACAACAAGGCGGCGCGCGGCACCGGAACGAGCAGCGTTCAGACCTTCAACGGGCAGCTCAACTTCAATCTCCCGTTCGGGCTCGGCGGACAGACGCACGACCTCATTCTCGAGGGAGGCGTCGGCGGCCAGCGGTTCGCCAGCCACACCGACTTCTCGGCGCCATATGGCGGCGGGCTTCGCATTCGCTTCAGCAACGCGATCGCGCTTCGGCTCGACGCCATCGTCGAGTATGTCGAGAATCCGACGGCGGCAACCTTCGGATTTCCGCCTGTTCTCGGCAGAAACTCCGCGGCAGCTCGCTCGACGAATCTGGAACTGAGAGGCGGACTGAGTTTCTTGCTCGGCAGCTCCAAGGCCCCGCCACCACCACCTCCGGCACCGGTGGCGCAGCCGCAGCGCGAGGTCCCGCCGCCGCGGACTGAACCCGTCGCTCCGCCCGCTCGCGTCGCGCCGGCGCCGGGTCCAAACACCGACTCGATCAGCGCGGTGAACCGCGCTCGAGAAGCGCTGCTCGCGCCGGTGTATTTCGACTTCGACCACTCGGAGTTGCGTCCGGATCAGCGAGCAGTGCTCGATGCCAAGCTCCCCGTCATGAAAGCGAACCCGGGCGTGCGCATTCGCATTGAAGGGAACGCCGACGAGCGCGGATCCGATGAATACAACCTCGCGCTCGGTATGCGCCGCGCGCAGGCGACGCGGAAATATCTGATCGACAACGGAATCGACGCGGCACGGATCGACGTCGCCAGCAACGGCGAAGAAAAGCCCGTCTGTCAGGGACACGACGAGGATTGCTGGAAACAGAATCGGCGAGACGAGTTCCTGATCGTGGCGGGCGGAAGCTCGTTGGTGGCACCGAGGTAAGATCGAAAGCCGGTCACCGGTCACCGGTCACCAGTCTCCGGTCACCGGGAGTTCAGACACGAATACGGGGCGGGGCGCAGCGGATGAATCCGCCGCGCCCCGCCCCGTTTTCGCTCTTGGGGACGCATACACCGAAACGGAACCGAGCTTGGCCGCCTGGGATTCGTCGCTGGCGCGGCCACCACGAACCGTGAGCGGAGGCGCATTCACCAGCAGCGAGGAGTATCATCGTGCCAAAACGAATTCTCGCAGTTCTGACGCTCTCGACGTTCGCGATTGTCATCGCGTGCGGGAGCGACAACACGACTACACCACCGAAGTCGACGGTAGTTCATTTCCAGGTAACACTCTCGCCGTCGGGCGAGCCGCCTGGGCTTTTGGGCAATCCGACAGGAACCGGTACGTTCACCGCCACGCTCGACACGGCGACGAACGTGTTCACTTACACGGGGAGCTTCAGCGGCCTCACGTCGAACGTGAACAACGGCCACATTCACGGCCCCTTCACGCCCGGCGGCACCGCGACGACCGCCAACGTGATTCTCAACTTCAACACGCTGCCCGGGGCGACGTTCGTCGGTTTCGGCACGGCGAACAGCGGTTCGGTGTCAGGCACCGCGACGCTGAACGCGTCGACACAGATTTCGACGACAGTCAACGGCGATTCTTTGAAAAAGCTGCTGCTCGCCGGGAAAACCTATGTCAACATCCACACGGTCACGAACCCCGGCGGCGAAATTCGCGCGCAGCTGATTCCCCAATAACTCGCATGACGGTTTCCTGACGGCCGTCCTCGATCGTTCGCGCAGCGAAGCGGCAACGAGCGACGGACGAAGTCGGGTCAAACGAAGAGCCCCGCGTGGTCGCGGGGCTCTCTGTTTTTCTCGCCGTCTGACCGGTCCACCTGTCCACCGGTCCGCCTGTCCCACCTCAGTAGATGTACACCTTCGTCCCCACCGGGACGTTATCGTACAGCCACTCGATGTCTTCGTCACGGAGACGAATGCACCCGTGGGTCGCGGCCATGCCGATCGACTGCTTGTCCGGGGTGCCGTGCAGCAGGTAGCCGTCGCCGAGGCTCAGCTTGTACTTCCCGAGCTCGCCCTCGACCTTGCGGTTCTTCGAGCCCATCGGCGGGATGTAGAGATAGTCGCCGAAGACGATGTGCTCATCGGTCGGGAGCTCGCCGAACGCGCCGTCGGTGTCAATGAGGCCAGCAGAGCCGTTGACGATCGTCAGGACGCGGCCGTCGTCGAGGTGGACTTTCTCGCCGTAGTTCAAGCGCCGCAGCCTGAGACCGTTCTCCACCGCCGTCTCGGCGTAGAGCCACTCCGGCGGCTGCCAGATCGGATCGGCGTCCTTCGATAGCACGGTGCGCATGCCGCGGGGCGTCGTGAAGCGCCACGATTTGCTGCCGTACTCGAGCGTCGTGCCCTTGGCCACGGCGACCGGGGCGCTGAGCAGCGTGTCGCGTCCGGCGATCGCCCAGAGGTGCCGTTCCTGGAGTGAAACGACGAGCCGCAGTCCGTTCGCCTTGTGCGCGAGGTTCCTGGCGCGCAGCCAGGAAAGGCTGTCTTCGCGCGAGTTGAAGTGGAGGGTTACGGACTCGTCGTCGTCGTCGACCGAGGCGACCGAGTCTTTCGATGGATGCCACATGCGCTTGGCGGCGTCCGAACGTGGATGCCGGCCGCCTTGGGCCGTGGCGAGGGACGGAATGACAAGGAGGATCGCCGCTGAGAGCGTTGCGATCCATCGTATCTGCAATGTCCTGCTCATGGAAGTCGAAGTTGGCGGTGAGCCGGCGCGGGAACGCAGCGCCCGCAATTCACTTTGGTAACCGTTCAAATTGCCAAATCCGTTCCATGTAAACGTACCCTGTCGCGCGAAGCGCGGCAGGCTGATGCGCCGGTGCCTCCACCGTGCTGCCCAGCCTGCCGCGAGAATCGAGCCGTTCAGTTCGTCGTGCAATTACCGAGCTGTCTTTCGCGCTTTGGGGCGCGATCGATCAATAGAAGTTCATGCCGAAGACGATCGGGACCTGACGCGCCGCGGACCAGCTGATGTTCGGGAAATCGCTGTTCCGGCGGGTGAAGCCCATCACGCGCGACTCGACGAACAGTTCTTTGTTGGCGAACCGCCAGGCGAGACCGCCGCCGGCGTTCCAACCCCAATCAGTGTGCCAGCCGCTGTCGAAGTTCTCGACCGTCACGTCGTTGAGGATGATGCCGTCTTCCGTCTGGAGGACGCCCTGTCCGTTCACGATCAGGAAGCCGTGGTTCGTACGCTGGTTCAGGTGATCGTACGTCACGAATCCACCGCCACCGATGAGGTACGGGTGGAACGTCACGGCGCGACCGAACGCCGTCTCGATGCCTGGGATCGCGACCTTGAGGCTGAGGTTGAAATTCCAGAGATTCGAATTTCGGTCGTCGAACGTCGTGATGGTCGTGCCGAGCGGGTTCACGACGTTGAACGTCCCGAACTCGAACGGCCGACGGAACCGCGAGTACGACGCGTCCAGACGAGCGCCGAGCACGGAGCGTACCGGCTGCCAGCCGACTTGCAGTTGCCCGGTTCCGCCGGTCTCGTTGACGTCGCGAAGTCCACCCGCTGGGACGGTCACACCGCCGGCGATACCGCCGTAGAAGCTCCCGATCGCGGGAATCGGCCGCGTGATCGTTTGCACCAACGTGTCCGTGCGCACGACGGTGTTGGTCGTCGTCACCGTATCGACGCGAGGCGGCATCTGCAGCGTGTCGGTACGGTAGATGGTGACCGTGTCGACCCTCGGCATCGG